>CAYGHQ010000020.1:0-16697 GCA_964349845.1 uncultured Candidatus Saccharibacteria bacterium | reverse complement strand
CTTCCGGATCTGACGAAAGGAGAAGAACGGACGCGTAGACATTGGGCGCGAATCGGCTTTCCACGGGGAATTCGTATTCAAAGACGTTTTGCCGGACATCAACTATTTTGTAGTCAAAAATTCTTCCCCTTTCAAGAGTTATGAGGGCCTTTGAATTTTTATAGGGAGACTGGAAAACTATTCTTCCGGTTTCGCCGACATTGAGTTCGCTTTTTTCAGCCGTTATGTCCAAAGTGGCATTATTGGTTGGCCGGACAGAAACGCTTCCTTCTCCGTAAATATAGACATATCCTTCCCCCCTAACCTCGTTATTCCGCTCGTCATAAGCGACAGCCGAAATTTCGTACTCTCCAGGGCTTTCCAATTTAAAATCTTCCCTGTAATCTCCTTTTCCGTTAGTGCCGACTTTCTTTGTAATAACAGGCGTCAAAACTCTTTCCGAGCGGTTGTAGTAGTTTCCATCAACTTCCTGGCGTTTGAATGATTTCCATTCCACCTTGCTTATTGTTATCTCAATCCTGCTTTTCCCTTCGAGCTTTCCTTTAACATCCACAGTTTTCACTCGCAAAGAAAAAGGCATATTGACCCCGGCGAAAGATGGATCTGCTTTAATTCCGAGATAAAAATCCCCCCGATGAACGATGAAAGATTTTTGGGCGCTGACCGACTTTCCCTGCCTGTCCTTCACTGTAGCGTGGAAAGTTATGATTTTGCTCTTATCTCTGTCGTTTTCCTTAAAAAGAGAAGAGAAATCAAGCATTTGGGAAATTTTTGCCGTCCCGTCTTCGCCTAAAGTTGTCTGTCCCCTTTTTATGAAAGAATCCCCGTATCCGCAGTCGTAGCAGGAATACCAGCCGGCGCCGAAATTAAAATATTCGTCCGTGTAGCGGTCAAAATAATAATTTTGGGCGGTAAAGGAATATTCCACCGTCCCTTCGGAAACCGGCATGCCGAAATAATACTTTCCGGATATGGCGATATCCGCGGTTTCTCCGGCTATGTATTCATCTTTTTTGGTTTCCGCTTTGGCTTCAAAAGCCGCCCCGACGTATTCTTCCACGCTGAAATAGGAATAATGGTTCTTGGCGGATATATAGTATCCGCCAAGGGGCGCGCCTTCCGGCAATTTCAAGCTGGCGTTGAAAGTCCCGTACTTGCTTACCGTCGCGTTACGATTATAAATCGTGTTTCCCTTGCTGTCGGTAACTTTAATTTCAACCGGCCCGTCCCTGTCAATCCGATATTCTCCGTCAAAACTCAGGCGGTAAAGTCCCTTGATGTAGACTTCCTGGCCGGGACGGTAGATGGGACGATCGGTGTAAAGATAAACTCTTCCTCCGGAATAAGCCCCTCCCGAATAATTCAAATTGTCCGTCCACGACGAAACAATGGCGGTATCGCTTCCGCTCTCCACGACGGCGCCAACCACGTCTTTTACCAAAGGAAAAATCGCCACGCCGGAAGCATCGGTCTTTTTCTCTCCGGCTGTCTCCGGAATAGCTCCGGCGTATCCGGGATCATTTATCACCTTGACCAAAGCGCCGATTTCCGGAATAAGAGAGCCGATCCGGCTTACCCAATAGAGCTCTCCCTGCGAAGAGGTTTTATCAACTTCCTCTTTGGTAATTTCCGGCAACTCGTCATACTTCGTCCAATGGACTTTCTTTTCCGCCACGGCAAGATTGGTAACGCTCAAATACGTCCGTTCATACCTCGGCGAGAGAGCCTGCCCGTTCCAACCGGTATTTCTGTATTTAGGATTTCCAAAAGAAAGAACGTACTGTCCCCGCGAATCGGCAAAATAATCCGCGATGTTTATCTGAAAATAATTGTTGACCCAAAGCTTGGGCGGAATTTCAATTATATCGGTAGCCGAAGAAAGGCATTCCAGGCTTTGCCCCGGAACCGTCCCGTCCGGATTGTCCCTCAGATAGCGGACCATCGCGAGAGGGCTTGTTTTGCAAATATGAACATTTACGTAGTCAAAATTTTCAACGGCATAAGTTAATTTGGTTTTTCCGGGAGCGGTTACGTTATAAATTTTGTCCAAAGCGTGGAAACGCATGTAGAAATTCGGCGCTTTTTCCGTCACGAAAGAAATTTCTTTTTCCGCGCTCTGGCCGAAAACATCAACGAGAGAAAGATTGAGCTTGTAGGGCTTCTCCGGCAAGAGGCCGTAATTCACAGTGTTCACGTAATCGCCCGTTTCGCAGGGAGGTTTTTGGCCGTACCAGCCAGCCGATTGAAGATAAGGATTATCCCATCTTCCAAAAACCATATAGCCGTCGGACTTTACGGCTTTGGAAAAATCCTCTTCCGAAAGAGACTTTAAAGGAGAGTTTGCGCAGATAACAAGCTTCGTGATACTCCCGTTTTTACTCCCGGAATCCGGAGTTATTTTTTTTATTTTAAGCGGAGGATAAACAGCTAGAGGAACAGTAACTTGCTTTGTATCAAGAACAAGCCCCTCCATGTTTGTTATTTTCTTGAAAGTTATGGGGACGGACTCGCCCGGGCTTTTAAGTTCGTTTTCGCCAAAAGAAAGGACAATTTTCGTCCGGTCATCAATGTTTTCGCACGGAACATTATAATAGTAATTCCCTTTCGCGCTGTCTTCCTTGCATTTTTTGCCGTACTCCGCTTTCTCCAGTCCTTTGGCTCCTATGCTTGTCCTGTTCAAATCAATATCTTCATAGAAAAACACGGTGACTTTTCCTTGGGGGTCAAATAGGCTTTGGCTAGCGAGATCTGTACGCTCGGATTCCACGGCCACAGACTGAATAATAGGGGTGATGGAAATCCGGCTCTCCGCTTTTTCAGAAAAAATTATATCCCCTTTTTCGGGATACGCCCGGGAAAGAACGGCCGAGTAGCTAGCCTCAAAATCCCAAAGATTTTTCCGGCCGAATTTGTCTTTCTTTGGAATGACTCTTATCACCCCGCGGTCTTCCACGGATATATTTTCCCCCGATTCTGAATCATATATGAGGCGCGATCCGTAGCTTGCGTCAAATAAAATACTCGCTCCAGTGGCAAGATCTTTAAGAACTATTTCTCCGGCTGTTTTGCGGAGATCAACCGGCTGATTAAAGCGGAATTCAATAGGCGCGTTATACCTAGTTACTCCATTTGTGACCCCTTCAAAACGCAACGGGCGCGTGAAAAAATTATGCGTCCGCCCGGAAACCGGCAGGCCGTCCATGGATATAAGATCTCCGCCAATTTCCACTTTGTAATTGGCGGAACGGACAAGCGTTTTTTCCGGAATAAACTGGAGAGTCCTCGTGCTTATCCACTTCCACCGGCCCTCCGTTTCCGGAGAGAGAGAAACAGGCGCTTTGTTCTTTTCTAGTTCGGAAAGAGAAGTAAGAGGGACCATGGGTCGGTTAAAAACAATAGTTATGGCGGAATATTCCGGAGCTTCGGATTTTGCTTTGGGAAAAATATCCACGATGGCCGGATCTTCGTCAGCCTGAAAATCTTTTTTGATTTCCCCCGTTTCGGTTAAAAGAGTTGCTGTGTAGTAATTTCCAATCTGAAGCTTTTTTTCCGGCTTCCAAAACACGGCGTCGGAAACCGGAGAAGAAATCCATTCCCCCTTGATAGCAGGTTCAAAAGAAATTTTCCCTTCCGCTCCTTCTCTCTGAAATCCTTTCGGCAGGTTGACCTGAATAGGAGCGCTCGCGGACACCTTGTCGTTGACAAGAGCGTAAGCCGTGAGATATTGTTTCCGCAAAAGAAATCCGTCTTTTCCGAAGAGCCACAAAATTCCTCCGATTAAAACGATTAATATAGCCCCTGCTATTATCCAAAACCGCGGGGGAACATTGCGGAAAGAAAAGCCTGAAGAAGGGGGATTCGCCCCCTCCGGAGAAGATATGGTTTCCATATTAAGTAAAACTGAACTTCCAAGTTCAAATTAGAATAATTTCATTTATTGTACCACACAACAATATAATCGCATGAGGGCATTATGCACCCGAAACGGGCGCGCGAACGTTTTAATGAAAGAGTCCCGGCTTACGGTCAAAATTTAACAGTTAAAAATAAAATAAATGAAAAATTGGAAAAAAATAAGCATTATATCCGCCATGGCAATCGCCATGGCGGGAATTGGAGGAAGCGTGGCGTATGCTTCTCCGTTTTGGCATAGCAATGGAAACAATAACGATATGGCAAGCGCCATGGCAAATAGGTTTAATTTGAATTCAAGCGATGTTCAAAAGTTTTTTGACGAGCAAAGAATCCTGAATCAAGCCGAACGCCAAACGGCAATGTTGGAAAGACATGCCCAAAATAGCGTGTTTTTTGAAGGTTTGCTGGCAAAAGCGATTTCCGACGGAAAAATCACCGAGACGCAGAAAAACGCCATAATTTTAAAGAAAGCGGAAATTGAAGCGGAGAGAAAAAATTGGATAGGCAAAACTCCGGAAGAAATTTTCTCCCTGAAACAAGCCCAAACGTTATCATTGAAGCAATGGGCAACAGACAATAAAATTCCTGCTGAATACCTTCCCTTCGGCTGGGTCAAAGGAGGGATGATGGGATTTGGAGGAAGAGGAATGGGCATGCATGGTTTTGGAGGATTTGGCGGATTAAAATTAAATCAGCAATAAAGCAGGAAAACCTGCTATCTAAAACGGACAAGGGCGGGCAAAAAATAAAAATATTCCCGAATTCTTAAGAATTCGGGAATATTTTTATTTTTTGCCCGCCAACTCGCCCTAACGTTTAACCAAAACAGGCTTCTCAAACTTCTCTAAATTTTTAAGATTGCCATGAAGGCAGACGGGATCCATACATTCAATTTCATCCTGGTAGGGAGATTTTTCCGGCATACCATAAAGAAAGAAGATCTTCTTGTTATTTACATACGCCTGTCCCATTTCAATAAGCACGTTTCCTCCGATATAATTTTTTACTCCATTCTTCTCGGCGTTAACAATCAATATGGCATCGCTTTGGAGAATATGCTTGTGATGAAAAAGATCCTTTTTCCAAGAAAAGTCCGATAATTTTCCGTTGTTTATCGTTTAATCGTATCATTTTAGCCCTATAATCGTATCATATTGATACGATTAGACAACCCAAAATATTGACAAGAAAACTGAGAGGAATAATATACAAACCGGAATTGGACATTTCAAATACGAAAAGTTCTTTGAAATTCTTGCTATTTCTCCAGGGAAATAGCATAAACCAGGTTGCCCCCAGGGGCTTCCGACATTCAGATGAACAGATAAATTCAGTTATGAATAAATTGCCTGAAGTCAAAGACGTTGGTATTGGACAGGCTCCGATCGGAGCCGAAGAACAATTGAGGAAACTCCGCCAAAAACTCGCCGGACACAGAGTGTTTGGCAAACTCAGGGGAAAATTTGAAGATTTCTCCCCGGAAGATTTTCTTCACGATAAAAAAGACAGGCCTCTTTGTCCCTCAAAAGTGCAAGAGAGATTCGCAAAATGGATTGCGGATAGAAAAGTGATGTTTCAATTGCTTGCCACCCTTGGGCGCGACAGCCAAACGGTCGCTTACGAAGAGCTTTTAAAGGCTCTTTGCGAAGATCATGTTATCACGGGAGAGGATATCCCTCTGGAACAAACGGAAAAAGGGGTTCTTGTAATGGTGGATCCGGAAAAAACAATTCTTCTGGTACGATGGCTTTACACATCCACCCCCGAAGACGGAAAAAAGTGGGTTGCTGAAGGGAAACTTCCTCCCGATCGCGGAATGTGCGGATCACTCACCCCGCAACTTGTTGAAACATTTCCCGATCTTGTGGAAGAATTTAAAAATCCCCTTAACCGCATTCTTGAATTTCCCCTAGAGAAAATTCATCCCCACCTTGAAAAAGCGCGGGAACGCTTCCGGCAGAAAATGTGCGCGGATGACGTCAAATGGATCTGTATTGATCCGGGAAGAACCCACTACTGGAGAGGATGCAGGGCGGTCGCCTTATTTCTTCATGGGAAAGATCAGAAAGGAGCTCTTAGCTTTTTCACAAGAGAAGAGCAAAAATCCATCTCAACTTGGAAATTTGACTACCCTAAAATAACAAGAAGAAAAATGGGAGTATCTTGGGGAAGCAGTCCGAATTTCTGGATCGGCCTCCATCCGGAAGAAGAACACACAAAATGGAGAAGGCGCTGGCCGAGTTTTGCAAGCAGAGGATGCGCCAACAACCTTGGCGCAGTGATTGTTGACAAGGAAATGCTCGGGGAAACATCTTTCAATAAAGATGAAAATTCTCTCCCCCCATACTCTCCCCTCAATTACGCGATGTATCCTAACATGTGTCCCGCAAATATTTTAAAGGCTCGCGTTGTTATAGGATTTCCCTTCAGTGAAGATCTATAGCAAGTTAAACACAACCGATTCGCCCATGGGCGAATCGGTTTTTTAAATTAAAGTTTGTGGACATCCGATGTCCACAAACAAAAAAAAGATAACTTATAGCTTAACAGAATGATTTTTTATCTGATTCCCGTGTCGCAGTAAACTGTCGTATCGGAATATTTGCCGGATGAAACTTTTATAGGACTGCTTGCGGAGCAATTGGGAAAAGGAGGATTGAAAGAATCGCTCCTGATAGAATAATCCCCGGAAGGAAGGCTTACGCTGAATTTTCCGTCCGTGCCGGAACTGAATTCTTTAACGACTTCCGTGTCGTCCTCCGTCGTAACGATAAGTTTCGCCGGATAAGGTTTGTCGGCACATTCCGGCTCCGGCGGATCTTTCATTACGGGACAAACAGGGCCAAGGAAAACTGTCCCTTTTATCCCGCTTCCGCTTTGAATTTTCCCCGAAGAAAATTTTATCGTTTGGACGATCCGGTCAACAACTCCGTCTATGTCAAATGTTTCTCTCTCGCCCGCGCATTTTGCTCTTTCTTCCTCGTCATAATTTCCGCAGTTCGGAAATCCGAGACTAAATGTGAGGTACGCGGTTCTTGTTCCAAGAGGAAAAGCGTAGGCGTATTGCGAATACATTGTTCCTGCCGCCGAGTCAGTTACCCTAGTCACGCAATAAGTCCGGTTATCCACTTTTCTCTCCGTGGTCAGCCCCGATCTTGAATTTTCCGCGCCCGCCGGATAACAGGAAAATTCTTCATTTAAAATCCTAATTTGAGGTGGCCAATCAGCCGTCCGGACATATTCTGCCGTAAGTTTTTCCGGATAATCAAAAGAAACTCCCGATTCCGGATCGATAAATTTTTTCCATGTAGAATTTGTACCCGTTCCGGGACACGGAGAAAATTCGCAACTTGGAGGAACTCTTCCCACATAAGATCCATCCGGACAAAGCTTAGCCTCCATCGTGCAAAACACTCCCCCGTCTCCCGGATTATTTTCCCCTTTCGTCCGGATTAAATAAGCAATCCCTCCAAGCAAAATCAGCCCAAAAACAAGAGCTAAAATTTTCCTGTTCGGAGAAGACATCATTTTTTCATTATAGCAAAATTATTTTATCTTTTCTTTATTTCAAAATAGAAAACATAATCGCTGTTTCTTATTGTCCGGCCGGTTTCCGGAAAGGGCGACACGCTTGCCAATTTAACTTCTTCCGCTTCAGTGGTAATCGGCTTATTAAGTTCAAATATCTGTGTCGTAGCGCCAAGTCCGCTTTCCAGACTGGCGCGGATTTTAACCGTTCCGGCCCAAACGCAAGCAACATCAGCCGGACATCGGCTATCTTCAAGCAGTTCGCGCGGAGTTATTTTTACCCCGAGAGCGCTTCCTTCCTCATTAATGCGAATTTCTACCCGTTCCCCAGTATCAATTTTCGCGATAAGCTCATCCACTTCTTTTTCGCTAGAAAGTGAAATATCAAAGCGGTCCGAGACGTTCCGAAGAAGAGTTTCATATCCCTTCTCTGAAACCATCCTCTCGGCGGAGGTTATGGGCATATTCTCCCCCCTCACAAAAGAAATCTCATCTCCGTCCTCGTCTATTTTATACGATCCTTCCAGGGCTTCCACCCCTTCAAAATCTTCCGGCAGAAGCCCGGGGAAAGCCATAATAAGAAGATTAGCGTCAAACCCTTCAATCGGCTGGCCGATATCAGCGACGCCAAGCGCGATCATTCTATCGCGAAAATACGGAGAAAGCTTTGTAATCTGCTCATCATTTGCCCCGCCAAATGAAGCGTAACTTCTAACAAGAAGAAAGGCGATAATTACAACGACTATTACTCCCAAAGTGTACGATAATGTTTTGTTCATATTAATGAGAACTTTACAAAAAAATCAAAAGTTTTTTCTCTCCGCCGGCTATTCCGCGACAATCGGCTGGACAACAGCTAATTTTTGAGAGGAAGAAACTCCATCCAGATTTTTTTTCTTAACTATCTGTCTTCTGTAAAAAAATTTTCTTATCTCTTCAACAAAAATAATGGAAGAGGCGACGGCGATAATAAGCCCCCATTCGGAAAGCTCAAGGGGGACTGTCCGGAGAATTTTTTGCGCAAGAGGGTTATAGACGGCAAAAATCTGGAGTCCGATAACTATAAGCGTCGCGCCGACCAAAAATTTGTTTGAGAACACTCTCATTTTGAAAACCGATTTTTCTTCCGAACGGCAATTCCACGCGTTAAACCACTGAAAAACAGCAAGAACGGTGAGAGAAACAGTCCACGCTTTGGCCAAATCAGCCCCCTGATTCAAAGTAAAGAGATAGAGAGTGCCAATACCCATGGGAATAGCCATAATAATCATCCGAAAAGCCATCAATTTATCCATGAGATATTTTTTCGGTTTTTCAAAAGTGCCGGAAAGCAATCCTTCCTCTTTGGATTCCATAGCCATAGCCACTGTCAAAAAACCATCCGTCACAAAGTTAAGCCAGATAATTTGGGAAGCTAAAAGCGGTAGAGGCAATCCCAGAAAGATAGCGGCCGAGATAGTCAAAACTTCTCCAGCGCTCGTGGAAAAAAGATAAAGAATCACTTTCTTAATTGTTTTGTAAATCCATCTCCCTTCTTCTACCGCCGAAACAATACTCCCAAAATTATCGTCCAAGAGAACTATATCTGACGCCTCTTTGGCCACTTCCGTCCCAATCTTTCCCATCGCCACTCCAAGATCCGCCGCCACGAGAGAAGGCGCGTCATTCACCCCATCCCCCGTCATGGCAATAATCTCCCCTCTCGCTTTATAAGCCTTTACAATGCGGAGCTTATGTTCGGGAGTTACCCGGGCAAAGACCGAAACACTATGAAGCTTTTCTGAAAGTTCCCTCTCTCCGAGATTGTCAATCTCTTGTCCGGTCAAAACAATGTCTCCATCGCGATAAATACCGGCTTCTTTGGCGATAGCCATAGCGGTAACCTTATGATCTCCTGTTATCATAACCACTTTCATTCCGGCCGAAAAAGCCTTTTTCATCGCCTCAGGAACTTCCAGACGAAGGGCGTCTTTCATCCCAAAAAATCCCACAAAAGTCAGACCTCCAACATCCTCCGCCTTAAGGTTTTCGGAAGAAATCTTCTTTTCCGCCACAGCCACAACCCGAAGCCCTTCCCGCGACATGGAGACAAAAGCAGACTCCAGTTCTTCTTTTTCTTTTTGGAGGAGAGAAACTTCGCCTTCTCCATATCCGATTTTTCCGGAGAGCCCGAGAATAATTTCCGGCGCTCCGATAACCGAAATGATGTTTCCATTATTCTCTTTGTGCATGGAAGCTCGGTATTTAAGACGATAATCAAACGGTATTTCAGCGACAAGAGGAGATTCCAGAAGAAGGCTCTCTTTATGAAAACCCAGTTTTTGGGAAAGAACCAGAATGGCCGCTTCGGTCGGATCTCCGCTTATCCGCCATTCTTTTTTCTCTTCCGAGTACATGAGCCTCGCGCTCTCGGAGAGCGCTCCAATTTTTCCGATAAAAAGAAGCTCGGGATGATTAGCCGAATCAACCGGCTCTTTTCCCAAAAAAATTTCACCCTTCGGCTCATAGCCTACTCCTCCTACGCTGAACATTTTTCCTCCGACGTAGACTTTTTGGACAACCATCTCGTTTTTCGTAATTGTGCCGGTCTTGTCCACCGCGATGACTCTCGCCTGTCCCAAGGCTTCAACCGCTTGCAATTTTTTCACTAAAGCGTTGCGTTTGGACATCCGCCAGACTCCGCTTGCAAGAACCAAAGTCATAACAATGGGCAAACCTTCGGGAATTACCGAAACAGCCAAAGACACGACGGTAGAGAACATTTCCATCGCTGTTTTCCCGGAAAGAATGCCGGCAAGGAAAAGAAAAGCGCTGATTCCGGCCACCACAAAAATAATAAGGCGGGATAAGTCGCGAATATTGGCTTTAAGAGGAATTTCCGATTCAACTTTTGCGATCTCTTTGGCAATTCGGCCAATAACAGTGTCAGAGGACGTCCCGACAACCAGAGCCCGCCCGCTGCCCCCGACAATATGAGTGCCTTTCAAAACCATATTTCTCCCCTCCGAAGAATTATTGTCCGCAACTTTATGGACAGGCTCCGATTCTCCCGTAAGGGATGCTTCATCGGCGTTCAGGCTTTGAGAAAAGATAACCCTGGCGTCCGCCGGAACTTTATCGCCCTCTTGGAGAAAGATGACGTCTCCCGGCACAACTTCTTTATCGGAAATAATGATTTCTTTTCCGTCTCGGACAACGATTGCCGGAGTCTCCACGAATTTTTTCAGAGCCTGAAGAGTATTTTCCGCTTTGCCCTCCTGGATAGTCCCCACTATGGCGTTAAAAAGAAGAACAGCAAGAATAATCAAGCTGTCAATTGTTTCGCCCATAGCAAAAATAACAGCGCTCGCGCTAAGAAGAATGTATATAAGAGGACTTTGAAACTGGCGGAGAAAGATTTTCGCCAGACTGTCAGGCTTCGCTTCCGGCAATTTGTTGGCCCCGTATTTTTGAAGCCTCAAACGCGCTTCCTCCGAGCTCAAACCAAGTTCGTTCGCCTGAAGTTTTTCAAAAATCTCCCCCATGGGCTTTGTATGAAAATTTTTATCCATATATCAAATAAAATAAGTTGTCCGCAACTTTCCAACGGCATCGTCATATTTCCTGAATTTTTTAATTTTACCAATTAGCAGTCCAAAAAGATACTTGGAAAAAGTTAAAACAAAAACAGCCCCGCTTCGCGGGGCTGTTTTTATCTGACAAATAAAAACATTACGCCCAAATACGATTGTTTCCATGCATGGAGTCATACAGTATTTTAAGTTTCTGAAGTCCCCGGCAAGTTTGCACGGCAATGGCATTTTTGGACAATCCGGTAACAAGAGCTATTTCTTTAAGGGATAGATCCTGTTTGTACCGCATACGCATAACCTTTATATATTTTTTAGGGAGGCGATCTATCAATAAAATTGCCCCCTTTCCATCCAAGATATTTGAAAGGCGGGGAGAATCATCTGCTCCGGGTTCAAAACCCCTCTCAAGAAGATCATCAAGAGAAATCGTTTTGCGCTTGCGGTATTTGTCTACAATAAGATCGTTTAGAATGTGATAAAGAAAAGATTTCATTGTATCAATTTTTCCCCCTTTGACGAGATATGCCCACGTTTTCATAAAAGTGTCCTGCACCAAATCTTCTCCGTCCGCCCTGTTATGCACTTTAAAAAAAGCCCTATCATTAAGCCCTCTTTCATAGTCATGATGGGCTGTATCCAGAATCCCTTGAAGTTCAATATTATGTTTTTCTGGGTTTGTAATCATACGTACGTAACCTAACTAAGCCGATTAAGAATGAATTCCATTACAGTTAAACCAATGACAAAAGCAATATTCTCTATTGTATTAAAGTATAACGCCTAAAGAAGATAATAAGTAGCATGAAATAATTTTGATTATGGTACGGCTTCATAATTATGAAAACCGCTAAAAAAGATGACAAACAGATTTTCAAGGTTGCCGGGGAGGATTTCGTTGAGCGTTTCTGGGAAGAAAGCTGGACATACATTAAAACTGTGGTAAATGTAGCGCGAGAGCCGATTTTAATTCTTAACAAAGATTTTCGCGTAATATCAGTCAACGAATCATTTTACAAGATATTTCAAGTCAAACCCAAAGACACAATAAGCAAAATTGTCTACGAACTCGGCAACGGCCAATGGAATACCCCCAATCTGCGAAAACTTCTTGAGGATGTTCTGCCTAAAAAAACTTTTTTTAAGGGTTTTGAAGTAGCGCACGATTTTCCTTCCATCGGACGCAAAGTGATGATTTTAAACGCGCGCCAAATTTACTTCAGAGAAGATACTGAGGAAAAACTATTTCCCCCGATCATACTTCTTGCCATGGAAGACGTTACGGAAATAATGAGCGTTGCCAAAAAACTTGCCGATCACACGAATAAATTTGAAGCGGAAATGACAAAACAAACGAAACAAATGGAAATTAAAATCTCCGGACTGGAAAAAGAAATCGCCAGCCTTAAAAAGAAGCTGTAATGCTTCCCTTTCCGGAACGGCATCTATTGTAATGGCTGTAAAGCACAGAACCAGTCTCAAAAATAATGGCTTAGCCAAAAGGTCAAATTTCGTAGCGAGGATTGCAGATTTTTCCGAAAGATAGCAAGCTCTCTTGAGGAAAAATATGCAATCCGCAGCCCGCCCGAACGTACCGTTCGGTACGGGCGGGTAGAAATTTGAACTTTTGGAAAGCCAAGCCACGGAAAATTTATTCCTATAAATTTTCCGTAAAAATATCATAAGATTTTATTCATATTTTTAGCGGTTATTTTTGAGACTGGTTCTAGTAAAAGGTCGAGCATTTATGCCAGACTAGAAAGATTAACTTTTAAAATACTATGACCAAAAACACAAGTTATTCAAAAGCCCTGCCTTTTATACTCATTGAGGCGGTATTGGTGGCAATAACCATACTGGCTTTTACGAATGCCTCGGTTGCCAAAGCTGATACTCTTCAAAGACAGCTCCAAATCGGCATGTCAGGATCAGACGTTTCTTCGCTTCAATCATTCCTCGCTCAAGACGAAAACATATATCCTCAGGGATTAGTAACGGGCTATTTCGGTTTTCTTACCAAGTCGGCAGTTTCCAACTTCCAAGATCGCAATAATATATTAACTGTCGGCCGAGTGGGACCGATTACACTCTCGGCTATTAATGCCCAGATGACAGGAGGAATCGGGGGAAGCGACGATAATTCGGCGCCAGTCATTTATCCGATAACGGTTTCAACGGGAACAAACGGGGCGACGCTGAGCTGGACGACAAACGGGGCGACGCTAAGCCGAGTTATGTATGGAACATCTTGGCCGTTTCTCTATTCCACGGCCCCTAGCGTGGCAAGCGCGAATGGTTTCAGCTCTACCGCAAACGTAACGCTCTCGGGACTCCAACCGCGCTCAACATATTATTATGTTGTTGAATCGGTTGACGGCGCGGGTAATGTCTCGTGGACAGTCGGCAAGCCTTTATTTACACAATAAAAAGAACCTCGATGATTGTGATAAATAGAACATAGAAAAACCGCCCCCGAATAAAAGGCGGTTTTTCTATTGAAAATTTTTAAAATTTATTAGGACTATGCGTTTAATCTTAATTCTCCCTTTGGCAAAGGGATTTTTTAATTATTTATTGTATTCGTCTCCAGACCATTTCGATTTTCAATAAGACTTCTCGCCTCCTCCGCCTCTTTAATGGCGTTTTCGTTTTCACCGGCCGGCGCGGAAACCGGAGAGAAAGATTTTTTCATGGCCATTGACGCGAATACCGCAATCAAAGCAACAGAAATCAGGAGAAAAATTATTCCCGCGTATCCTCCTTCTTTTTCCCCGCTGTCAGAATACTTTTTCATTATAATCTAGAACCAGTCGGAGTGAAAACGGCGGGAAAATCCAGCTGATGGATTTTCCCGCAAAAATATTCCTTAATTTTTAACCTTATTTTTAGCGGTTTCCACTCCGACTGGTTCTAATTTCCGGACGCGGTTTGCCGGACGTTTTTAATTTCCATTTATTCCGCAAGATCTTCTAAGCCTATTTCCATAAATTTTCCGGTTTTACTCTTCCGCCAAAACAATGATCTCTCCTTCTTTTCCTTCCAGCTCTTTCTTTTTAATCGTCAGTTTATCAGCAGGTTTCGTATTTTCTTCCCCCCCTTCCTTAAGAAAAATCTTGAGGGCGTTTTTATCCCCAACTTGCCCGTAATGCATGGGGATAATTATTTTAGGCTCCAATTTTACGGCCAATTTGTAAGCGTCGGCCGGATTCAAAACCCCCTCTCCTCCGATCGGAACAAAAAGGATATCCACGTCATCAATCGCCTCTTTTGCCGCTTCCGGCAAATCCTTCATATCAAGCGCCCCCAAAAAGCAAAGATTCATCCCCTCCATGTTAATGGTATATATAGTATTGATCCTTTTTTCCCCTCCATAACCGGATTCGCTCGGCGCGCCTTTTATAAAAATACCCTTGATTTCGTACTCGCCGGGACCGGAAACAATAAAGGGAGAGCGGTCTCCATGGGCGACATTTTCAATCCCGTTCATATCTTTATCGTTCAAGGAATAAAGAGCCATATCCGCGCCAAAGCGGATATTTTTAAATTTGGATTCTTTGGAAACGGGATTTAAAGCGATTATGGTATCGCCAAATTGAAGCTTGAAAAATTCAACGCCGTGGTAAGTTATAATCATAAGAAAGCCACTAGCCACTAGTGATTAGCCACTAGGTAGATAGAGAAAGTATAAGGTAAAAATGTAGAAAAGCAAAATCCGAAATCCGAAGCACGAAATTCGAAACAAACGAAGCCAAATAAAGAAAATCTAAAATTCCAAACAAAAACAATTTCCGTTTTGAATTTCAGTCATTTGAATTTTCGGGATTTGTTTCGGATTTCGAATTTCGTGCTTCGGATTTGATTCGGTTGTCTAGAACCGAATTCTATGCTACCTTATCCTTTGCCTGTCCTATTAAAAAGGGCGCGTGTCAAACGCTTAAAAAGGCTTTACTAGCAACGCGGGAACTAACAATTCAAAATTTAAAATTTTGAATAAACCCCGCTTAACTTTATGAAAAAAGACGACTTAAAAAATATGAATGAAACCCTGACAGAAAAAGATATTGAGTTTATGGAAAATATCGGATCCGGCCAGAAGGGAGAGGCGGATTCCGCCTCTCCCTCCGTGGCGGGCAAAAAAGAAAGCTTGATGGGAAAACTTATGGAATCAATTCAGAACCCCCCCGCTACGGACGACCTTCTGGAAGGAACAGTTTTGGGGATTGAAAGAGCCAAGGTTTATGTTGATCTCCCGCCTTTCGGCACGGGAATTATTTACGGAAGAGAATACATAAACGCCCGCGACGTTATCAAAAAGATAAATATCGGGGATAAGATTGACGCCAAAGTGGTGGGCACGGACCATCCCGAAGGCTACATAGAGCTGTCCCTCAAGGAAGCCAGGCAGGCTCTGATCTGGAGCGAAGCGGAAGCCGTGGCGAGAGACAAAAAGACGCTTGAACTGCCAGTCAAAGAAGCCAACAAGGGAGGCCTTATTATTGAATGGCAGGGAATCCCCGGCTTCCTTCCCGCTTCCCAGCTTAAAGCCGATCATTATCCGCGCATTTCCGATGGAAATAAAGACAGGATCTTAGAGGAGCTTAAGAAGCTTGTCGGACAAAAGCTTTCAGTTTCCATCATTTCCGCTCTTCCTAAAGAGGGCAAGCTTATCTTTTCCGAAAAAAGCTCCGGAGAAAAGGAGAAAACTGAAATCATCGGCAAGTACAGCGTAGGAGACGAAGTGGAGGGAGAAGTTACCGGAATTGTTGATTTTGGAGCTTTCGTAAAGCTGGAGGAGGGGCTGGAAGGCCTTGTGCATATCTCCGAGATTGACTGGGCTCTTGTGGAGGACCCGAAAAAACTTTTCAAGACGGGAGACAAAGTGAAAGTGAAAGTTATTGAAATCAAAGATGGGAAGATTTCCCTTTCCATAAAGGCCTTGAAAGAAAATCCGTGGAAAGAAGGGGCTAAGAAATACAAAAAAGATGATTTGGTAAAGGGGGTTGTGATCAAATTCAACAAGCACGGAGCTTTGGCTTCAATTGAAGAAGGAATTGCCGGACTGGTCCATGTTTCGGAATTCGGAAGCGAAGAAAAATTGCGGGCGAATTTGGAGCTTGGCAAGACTTACGAGTTCAAAATAACGCTGTTTGACGCCAAAGAGCAGAAAATGGCGCTCGCATTTGCGGGAGAAAAGAAATAAAAGAAGCTCATTTTTGTAGAACGAAAGCCCTCTCCTGCGGAGGGCTTTCTCCGTCCTCGGGTCGTCGCTGTCAAGAGCCCTTCCTCGCGGACTCGTCAGGGTCTTGACAGACCAAGCCGACTCCCCTGCGGGGTCTACAAAAACGAGTTTCTTTTATTTCGTCCCGCGAATACTCGCTTTAGTTGGAAAAAGAAACATCCGCAATGTTCAAAAAATATTTTGCGGTTGCTTCTTCCCGCGAATATTTACCCCGTACCAATTTCACCGAACAGCAAGTTGTTACTAAAAGATGCTTATATCTTCAATATCTTTAAAAAAGTAATCAGAATATCAGTAAAATTTGGTACCGGGGCTCGCTTTAGTGGAAAAAGACTTTCTTGCGAAAGTCTGGTTGGATGTTTCCGAAACCAAGCTTCTCGGGTAATTTGAAGCTTGATTTCTAAATCTTTCTCTTTCTCCAATATCTTAGTATTCTAGTATTTTAT
>CAYGHQ010000019.1:0-18038 GCA_964349845.1 uncultured Candidatus Saccharibacteria bacterium | reverse complement strand
CCCCCGCCCCCTCCGCCTCCGCCGGAGAATCCTCCTCCGCCGGAGCCGGAATGGCCTCCGGGCGCGGATGAAAGCGTGGACATGGCGGTATTGCTGAATGAGTGCAGATTATTGGCAAAAATTACGGCATTGAAATTGCCTCCACGAACATCCGAATACCAGGAAGGCGGAGTGGTATAAATATCGGCAAATTCTTTCGCCCAGGCTTTTTCCACCCCCAAAACCATGGCGAAAGGCAGGAGCTTTTCAAAAATTTCCGGCTTCTTTTCAGGAGCGTTATGAAAATTGAGCCGGTCTTTTTCGGCAATCTGCAAATAATCTTTTAGTCCCAAAATTTGTTCTTTCGTTTTAACACCCTTTTCCGTTTTGGCGGGCATAAAAGCCCCGAAAATCATGATTATGATTCCCGAAAGGATGCCGCTTAGGACTCCCGCCCCGCCAAAAACACTTCCCAAAGGAGCACCAAATAGAAATATGATAATTATTCCGGTCGCAACATATGCGACAGGAGCTATAACGGGGTTGCTCCTATAAAACCCTTCAACAACAAGAGAGGTGTAAGCGGGATTAGTGATTTCTGAAATGCTAGAATAAAACTTCCTTTTAAGCTCGCTAAGCCTGACCGATTCTTTACCGAAAAAAAGATGTTCCATAAATTTCCTATCCGCCTCTTTCGGCAGATCCGCGCCATCTTTCAATCTTCGCAGAAGATAATCTTCTTTTTTAAAAATAAATCCTTGCTCCTCCACTTTTTCAATCTTTAAGTATCCTTTTACGGCTAAGTAGATTATTTCCGCCGACAAATCTTTATTCTGAATTTTCTGGTTCACGATGGCGCCTATTTCAATGGGGGTAAGATTTTCAGGCGCGTCATATTCCGGAATAATTACGCCCGTTCCTTCCGGGTCATCCCCGTATTTCCGCCAGATCAAAAACATCCCGATAAAAACAAAAATCGGCAAAACTAAAATCCAGTTGTCTTTTACAAAAGCAAAAAACTTTTCCGAGGCAGACGGTTCGTAAACAATTCCTTTGGGAAATCCGACAGCCACCGTCAAGCCTTCGCCCGGATTGAGAGGTGTATTTTCCCAAAAACCAACTTGGGGGACGTTTTCTCTGCTGTCATCCAATAAAGTGTTTAAATAACAAGATTCCGGAGATCCATAAACTCCCCGATAACAGGAAGATTTGAGAGAACTCCGAGATAAAGACTCCGGCAAAACAACCTTGGCCGTTGCTTCCAAAACCGGCACTTGCCATTCGTTTCCAGTGGCATTCCAATAAATCTCGTCAAAATCTTTGAAATACCCGATAGCTCTTTTGACGCTGTATTTTATTACGTACGTGTGAACGCCAGTGATTGTCCTGTCAGCATCCCCTATTTTTATCTCCCAGTTTTTTCCTTCCGCGTAAGAAGAAAAATTATAAGGAGCGTCATTCTCATCCGTCACGGAAATATTTTCCAAGAAAACAGACTGGCTTCCGAGAGAAGTTTTGTATTTTACCGGAATATTCCGATAAATGCCGTGCTTTTGCAAATCTCCAAAATCATATTGGATTGTTTCGGTAATATTCACCGATGCGTCCGCATTTACCTTTATTTCCGCGTCAAAGCTTTTTATTTCCTCGGCAAAAGCGCTACCCCAAAGAATAAATGGAACAGCGAAAACTAAAAGGAATATTTTTTTCTTAGTAGACATATTTAAAATGGCCACTAGGGATTAGCCACTAGCCACTAGGGTAAATACAAAAACCAGTAAATACATCCGCCTCCGGCGGATGTATTTACCCTAGTGGCTAGTGGCTAATCCCTAGTCCCTTACTTAGAACGACACTTTCACCGGCTCTTTAGCCCCAGCATCGGCTTCGCCGAGTTCAAAGAATTCCATTTTGAAAATCTTTAGATTGCAGACTAAATTATTATCTCTGTAAAGAATTTTTAATTCTTTCAATAATATTTTTTAACTCCGGCAAATCTTTTTTTACCGTATTCCACACAACTCCTTCGTCTATTCCCCAGTATTCATGGACAAGAATATTCCTCATCGCCATAATCTCCTTCCACTCCACATCTGGATGGTTTTCGCGGACTTCCTCGTAGATATTCTTGACTGCCTCGCCGATAACAATAAAATTCATCATTACCGCGTCATAAACTTTCCCTGCTTTTTTTAACTCTTTAGCGTTATTGATATCAGAAACATAGCTATTGATTTTATCAATTGCGTCAAAAACATCTTGAACGAACAAATTTATGTTTCTTTTCTCACTCATACAATAATTAGCTGGCTTAAAATTCTATCTTTGATAATCGGCTTTATTCCGCTTTTTATGACTAAATCTACTTTTCTGCCGAACAAATCTTCCAAATAAAATTTCATTCGGGCAAATTCAAAAAACCCTACAGGTATTTTATGATTAAGCACAATTGAAATATCAATATCGCTATTTTCATTACTATCTCCGCGAGCAAACGAGCCAAAAACGCCTATTTCTTCAACACCATAGGTTTTCCGCAAATACTCTTTACTTTGAGCGATTTTTTGCTTGATTGTTTCTAATTCGGTTGACATAAACTTATTTTAAAAATTCACCTTCACCGGCTCTTTAGCGGAGGCGCCGGCTTCACCGAGCTCAAAGAATTCCATTTTGAAAATCTTGAACATGGAGGCTATGATATTGCCCGGAAAAGATTCAATGGCGATATTCAAGTCGCGGACGTTGCCGTTGTAGAATCGGCGAGCCGCCTGGATTTTGTTTTCCGTGTCTGAAAGCTCTGATTGAAGAGAAAGGAAATTCTGATTAGCCTTAAGTTCCGGATAGGCTTCGGCAATGGCAAAAACCGATTTCAAGGCTCCGGCCAGATTGTTTTCCGCCTGCGTTTTGTCGGCCAAATTTCCGGCCCCCATGGCGGCGGCGCGGGCTTTGGTGACATTTTCAAAAGCCGAACTTTCGTGCCGGGCGTAGCCTTTCACCGTTTCCACCAAATTAGGAATAAGATCGTACCGACGCTTAAGCTGAACGTCAATATCCGCCCATGCTTCTTTGGCTCTGTTTACGAGAGCGATAAAACGATTGTAGGCAACGATAACCCACAAAATCGCCAAGACTATTATTCCGCCAATGATATATGCAAATGTGAGATCCATAGTTTTTAATTAAATTAGTAAAAAATTACTTAAGTATTATAACACAAAAAAATTAACCTAATTACCTAATTTCTAATTGACCTAATAAAGCTCCAAGCACCAATCCCCAATTGGGTATTGGTCATTGGGATTTTATTAGAAATTACCCGCCCGAGCCGTACCGGCTTCGGTACGGGCGGGGATCAATTAGGTTAATTAGAAATTTTGAAACTTACTTTGGAAGTTTCAGGGTCTGAAGCATCTGCTTCAAAATAACGTGCGTGCTATCCGCCTCCTCATCCAAATTCGGATCCGTCCAATCCACAACCCCATGCGAAAGAAAAGCGAAATCATAAATCATATTTCCCCGAACCAGATAATAGCTATAACTTAAATTAGCTTCAAACCGCCCTGTGCGAATTTTGTAAAAAGTATAATCTCCGATTTTAGTTTCTTTAAATTCGCTCCAAGACTCCGGATTGAGTCCGCTCCCGTCAAAAATAGTGTTTTCAATAATAACGTCCTTAAAATCTTTTCCGGCCGGCACATCAATCTTTCTTATACCTATTGTATCTTGGAGTGTCGGATCCTTGCCTTTACAGGAAAAAGTAACAATATTTCGCGATAAAGTTTCAGCTTCGCTACAAGAAGGCGGGTAACTGATTTCAAGTCCAGCGGTTTCATTTTCATAAACCATCCATCCGGACGGAAAATCTCCGTTAATTATCGGCGGATTTTCCACCCGAGTAAAATCAAAGATAGAGGTATATCTATCCAGAAGATAGGCTCCTCCGGCCAATATCGCTAGGATTGCCAAAATTATAATTGTTTTTTTCATATTTTTATTATACCACGAAAATCCCCCGTCCCGCATTGCGGGACGGGGGATTTTCTTTGCTTTATAACTTGATTAACTTTATGAACTTTTAACTATTCCCTACCCCAAAATTATTGACTTTTTTATACTGATATGCTACTATCCAATATAGTTTAGTTCTAGTAAGTAGTAGTCAAAGTATCGTTCTTTGACAACAAAATAACCCGAAATTTCAGAAAGAAAGGAAAGAAAATGAAAAAATCAGTGTTCCTCTTAATCGCGATTGTTGTTTTTTCGGTAGGATGCAAGAGAGAATCGGTTGAAGTAACCCCTCTTGATAATCCTCCGGGAGCGGTGGGATATCCCACTTCTACCTTCAAAAAAACAAACGTAGTGATTTCAACGCCAGTTGTAACCCAAGTTGCAACGGAAAAGAAAGCTGTTTCCAAAACGGAAACAACAACTCTGCCACCATCACTGGCAAATCCGCCACCAATCCAAACAAAATCAACAACTGCTCCGGCAGTTGCCGTCGCGACAAATGTCGGCAACGTATACAATGTTACGGGACCGCTTGTCACCGGACCTTCAAACACCATAAACTTTATTTACGGGCCGACAAATTTGGCAACGACAGTTTCGGCAACCGAAACTGTCGTTCCGCCGATTGTTCCAAAAGCGCCCCCCCAAGAAGTGGAGAGAACTTCATGGTGGCGGCTCATTATCCCTCTTCTTCTAATTGCTATTATCGCCGTTCTCATTAAAAGGAGGCGAGCAGTGGGCAGTTATTGGAAAGACAGGTGGGTAAGGCTTCGCCGTCGAGCTGGAGAGATTATAGGAGGAAGTCCTCCAGGAGGGCCTCTCCCTCCGGGAACGCCCCAAAGCGGAGCAGGACCCGGCTTTAATCCCCCGCCGACTTCCAACTATGACGCCATCTTTGGCGGAGGAGGAACTCCTCCCCCGAGCGGAAATCCGCCGGGAGGACAGACTGGAGGAACAACTCCTCCCCTTCCATCTCCAAGAAATGGCAGAAATCCAGGAGATCCGAAGCCATGGCTGTGGATTCTCTTTTGGCCCATTAATATTCTTTTGATTATCTTGTCTTACTTTCTCATAGTAAACGAGGTGTCAATTAATGGAAACAACCAGTTGAATTATGGATTGATTATTCTATCTATCCAGCTTATCTACTTTGTCCTAAGCATTAAAAAAGTGGATATTGATGAAGCGGGTGGAATCCTTTTCTTCGGAAAAGGATTATACACGGTTGATTCCGGGCCTCGCCTTGTGCCGTTTCTCATTTGTGAACTTCGTAAGGTCACTATGAATACAATACAAGTGCAATTTCCGGCAGATCCGGAAACCGTGGATAAAACCGGAGAAGATATCGTTATTCCCGGAAAGGTATTTCCGATCAGAGTGCCAACCGGCTCATGGGACACTGTTGGAACAGAACAAAAAAAGCGCCTTGAAACAGTCTTGGGAATATCTATTGAAGATCTGAAGAATGATCCGATAAATCACCGGATAACTCCGGAAGTCTCAATGATTGTCCGCTTCAAGGTAAGCCGGAAACGTCTCTTGAAGTTCCTTGTAAATTTGGCCGGAGACATTGGAGAAGTAATCCGGCAGATTCGCGATACCATGGAAACTGTAGTCAAAAATGAATACGCGAAACGCACAGCTCCGCTTATCATTTTAGACAGACCGGCAATAGATTGCGCTCTTCTTGAATCAGTTGAGAGACTAGTCGGAGAAAAACCACGATTGGACGCAAAGGGAAATGAAGTCTTTGATCCCGATGAAAATTGGGGGATAGATGTTTTGGACGCATCTGTAGTTGATACAGATTTAGGAAAAACTATCAATACAGCCTTAAAAGATATTCCGGCTGCTGAACTTGCTAGAGAAAAAGGCATAATTGATGCCGATCTAGAAATGAAAGCTAGAATAAAAAAAGGACAGGGAGAGAAATCTTACCTGATAGACCAAGGCGCGGGAACAGCCAGCGCAGAAAAAGCAATGCTTGACGCGCTGATCACTTCTGCTTCGGGAGATCCCGAAAAAGCAAGGTTGGTTGCTTTGCTCCTAGCTCAAAGAACTCTGAAAGCTACCGATAAAGTAGTGATCGGAGGAAGCACTGGAGATATTATGGGGCTTGTCGCCGGAATTAACGAAACGCTAAAGAGCGTCAATCGGCCGGCAAATAATCCTCCCCCACCTCAAAATCCATAAGGAGGCTTTATGATTCCTTTAATTCCAGTTCTAGCTATATTGTTTGTCACTGCATATCTTATCTATGCAGGAATTGAGTCGGCTAGGCGGGCAAAAAGACCCGCGTCGAGGCCGGGAACACCTCCCCCGCCTCCGCCAGCACCCACACCAGGGACGCCCCCTCCAAGGAGCGCATGGAATCGGGTTTGGTCGGGAACGGGAACAGTCTGGAGGTCAGCAAACGTACCGAGGCTCATCGGGAGCCTAATCATATGGTTTATATTCATTTTTGTTTTCCTCCACTTTAAGGGAATTTATTTTCCAACTTGGTGGGAAACAAACGTGTACAGGGAACACTGGTCATTGGTCTGGCTATTTTTAGTAGCCATTACAATCGGCATTGTAATATCCGCCTCAAGAACTTCTTCGGCGACAACCGTCGGAAGCTTGAGCCGAGCAAAAGATATGACGGCTATCGCCAAGTCATTGGTCTGGACTGTCATTCTTCTGGCCGGAGCAGGTTGGCTCATCATGGAGATTGCATGGAAAATGAACCAGCCGTGGAGTTCCACTTATGTGGAGAAACAAAAGGCGGAAGCAGAAGCTTCGTCTATCATAGAAAAAAAACGGGTGGAATTGCAACCGGGAGACCCCAACGATACAAATGGATGGGTAACGATTGAACGTCCTCCTGGAACACGCCTTAAATGCAAAACCTTTGATCCAGAATTGTCCATTTGGTTTAAAACGGACAACAACAAACCTGTTCTCTTAAAAAAGGGTAAAAACCTATGGACTGACGGGGTAAGATTTTTTCATTACAAATCAGCCGAAACATATCCTATTGGAATGGAATACACGCTTACCAGACAGTAAACTTTGACTAAACACAAAAGCGATTGCCTACGGCAATCGCTTTTTCTTTTTAATTTCTACAAATTTCTATTTATTTCGGCTTCGTATATTTCGCGAGTCCTGCCTTGAGGACGAGCTAATTTCGTTCCTGAATATTTCGGCTTCGTAAATTTCTATCTTTTAGTTTCCAGTATCAGAGTATCTTGATATTTTACAAAGCATTAACTGTCCCCTCAATTACCGATTTAATGGCGTAGGCTGATAGCATTATCGCCATTCCGATAATTCCCCAGATCATATGTTGGGCTCCGGTTTTACGTCCATCCTCGTTGTCCAAATTGCGGATAAATTCCACAATCCCCCACAGGAAAATGACTACCGCCACCGCGAACATTAAAAAAATGAGCGGATTCAAAATGGCGTCAGAAAGTTTTTTTACAAAATCGGTTACGGTTTGAGGAACCGCGGCAAGAAAATTTTCCATAAAATATTAGAACTGGTTTTAATTTTTATCAATAAAATTTTTTATCTGTTTCAGATATTCAACATAATCGGTAATTCCTTTTTTGGCAGAAGAAAGCATAAGGTCAAGGTCAACTTTTTCATATTGATGAATAATCCTATTTCGAAGGCCTACCGAGGGAGCGATTTTTTTCGCAAGTTCATGAGTTAAAATTTTTCCCCTGAATAATTCTTCAAAGGTACCGTGATAGTCATCCGGAACTTCAAGTTTTTTTTCCGCGATTATGTGAGTATTGATATCTATGGCGGCATCCACAATAAGCTGAATTAGCCTTTCGGAAGCATGGAGTCTTGTCCCATCATTCTTAATCTCCTCATTGGAGAATTTTAGCAAAGGCTCAATCTCTTCAATATATCTGGAAATAGCGACCGCCTTATTTTCAATTAATTGTTTGTCAATCATTTTTTATCGCAAAGCCAAAAAACTTTCCAAAGATTTCCTCCTAAGAAGAGCCAGTGGCCTTGCTTCAACAAAAACTTTAAACGAATAAATTTTATATTGATAAAACAAACCGGGTATTTTTTCATAAAGAGGAATGGCGTTTTTGAACATGCTCCGCAAAACAAGAGGGCTTACTCGGCTAAAATTAGCTACATCTACTTCTGCTTTCAAATCATATGATAGATCAATCCCTATCCCCCCCGTTTCCATCATATCTAATTCACGCTCTCCTACTACACCGATATCAACATCGCTTTTCGGGTGAGTTTTTCCCGTTGCCTGCGAACCAAAAAGCACGACCAAAGAAAGATTGTATTTTTTGGCGACTTTTTCCGCTTCCTTTTTAAATTTTTCCATATCTGTCATGAAAATATAATACCATTTTGGAAAGAATGAAACAAATCAAAAAAGCGGAACAAAAGCGACGGGCGAAGCCCGTCGCTTTTGTTCCGCTTTTTCCGCTGTTTTGTCCAACCACCCCGCGCCCTAAACCTCCACCCCATAAGTCTTGATTTCATTAATCAAGCTGGAATATTTACTCTCCATATCATTCGGACTAAAACCAACCGGCTGAATAGCCCACCCTAAACCATAAGGCAGTTTGCTATAAAGATAATGCAAGGCTTCCCAAGCATCTGTAAATCTGGGAGAAACCACGCAGACATCAATATCGCTCCATTTATGCGGAGTTCCTTTGGCATAGGAACCGAATACATACACGGCAGAAATAGGCAGATTATCCGCTTTAAGGATTTTTCTATACTCTTTAACTTCTTTTATTACTTTTTCAGGTAGTTTTCTTTTAGCCATAGAAAACCTAAACGTCCGGTGTCATTCCAGTGAATACGGGAATCCAGATTGCGTGGTAAAGCCCTAGATTCCCCATCTCCCCTGCCCGAGGGGAGATACCGAGTCGGCGAGGGAGAGAGGTGGGAGTGCGAGAATGACAGAGGGGAGGGGAAAAGATGTTTTTTGCGTAAGCGCGTATGTCCTAAATAGGTAAATTTCTAGGTTGTTTTCTCAAATTCGGACATACTTAAATAGTATTATACCGGCTTCGTTTTACAAAACAAAAAGCCGGATTTCGCGAAGCGAAATCCGGCTTTTTCTTTAAACCACACCGCGCTTTTTGGGAAATAATGGGGACTCTATTTACTTTTTAGATTGCCTGACGCCTATAATGCTCAACCGGAGCGAAATCATCCGTGAGTACCGGCATATCCGCAGAGATTTCCCCCTTCCAGAGATGGCTCAAATACGAGCGAAATTCTTCTTTATCGCTTGAAAAAGAGGGTTTTAGATTTGACTTAAAAGCTACCATTATAATATTTTGAATTTTGTTGGGAGAATTAACATCCTCCACGGGGAAAACGTAAACTTGAGGAAAGACTTTTTTATAAGTCTCATATTCCGCCCTGAAAAATCTCCCTTTATCTCCAGAAATAGACGATATTATATTTACCAAAACTATACCCTCGTCATTTAATGAATCATAAACCAACTTAGTGGATTCAATAGTTGTAAGATGAAAAGGGATAGATAAAGCGGAATTAAAAGCATCTATAAAAACCAGGTCGTATAATTTTTTATTTTCATTAAGAAAAGTCCGGGCGTCTTCATGGTAAATATCCATCCGAGGATCGTCCTTAAAACCAAAATACTTTTTTGCCGCCTCGGTCATGCCAGGGTCAATCTCCACAACATCCACCACAGCAGACGGAAAAGATTGGAGAAAATCCCTAGGATAAACATAGACACATCCTCCGAGCATAAGAGCCGTTTTGGCATTTGGACTAAAAAACCCGGCCAAGCGATAAAATTTCATGGAATCAAAAACCAAATCATCTTTTCCTTTTTCATCCGTAAAAATTGACGCTTGAGTGCCGAAAGGATCCATGGAAAGGTTCAAGGTGGGCCTGTCCGTCTTTTTATCTACCCCTTTATAAACCCAAATTCGGTTATATTCAGTGTCAATATCAGCAATAACAAAAGGGAAAAGATCTCTCGCATCCCCCTTAAGAAGAACAGAAAAAAATAAAATTATAAAAATGAAAGCAATACCGGCTTTTCTAAATAAGTTTGCATAAAGCAAGCCAGCCATTAGAAACAAAACAAACGAAAGGGTATATAAAGAAGTCGTCAAACCAAAATAGGGAACAATAAAAAAACCAGCCGTAAACGTGCCGACAATACTACCCGCAGTTGATAGGGCGTACAAATTTCCCGCGACACTGCCGGTTTTCTCCATATCAAGCATTCTTAACTTCACAGCAAACGGAGAAACAATACCCAGAAAAAAACTAGCCGGAGCAAAAAGAATCAAAGATAGCAATAATGATTTTATCTCTATGGAAAACGGCAACAAAAGAGAAATTGATGAGACTACATCTTTCACCAAGGTTGTGATAAAAATACACAGAGAGGCAATTCCAATAACAAACGCCAGTATCCTAATTTCCGGCCTTTTATCAGAAAGACGTCCGCCGTAATAATATCCGAGGCTCAAGCTGGCCAAAATAACCCCGATTAGGCTTGTCCAAGCGTACGTTGACGTCCCAATGTACGGAGCCAATATTCTTGACCCCAAAAGTTCAAAGACCATGACTCCCGCACCGCAAACAAAGACAGTAATTTCCAAAACCAGACTCTTCCTTTCAAAAATATTTTTCATTTTCCTATTCAAGATAATTAAAAACTTAAATGAATAATTACAAATTTTTTTATCTCATAATTCTACCACAAAAAACTCCGGCAATTGCCGGAGTTTTTTACAACTAGTCCAATAAACAAGTCTGTTGTAGCTAATTTGGAAGAGTTGGAGCATTAACTGTTCCTCCCGTTGAGATGCCAAGGAAACTAGCTAGCAATCCAACAAGACCCCAAATGGCCACCATTATAAAAATTGCAATAATTCCCCAGATCATAAGACCTCTTGCTTCCTTTCTCTTTTCATCATCAGCGCCAGCAGTAACATAACGAATTATACCCCAAAAGAAAACTACTACAGCTATTCCAATCAAAATTGGAATAAGAAGATCCAACCATTCTCCAACATTAGTGAAAATACTATCCACATAACTCGTACCTATCGATGTAGGAGCACCAGTGGGAGTGGTAACTGAAGCCGCTAAGGCCACAATTGGAGTAGTAGCATATACCAAAAATCCTAAAACTTTTTTCATTATAAATATTGATAATTCTAATAATAACGACCTTTTAGGTTAGAGAACCCTTTAATGCGGTTCTGACTAAAAGTTCAGTAAATTGTAACACTTTTAAAAAATTAAAGCGATTCGGTGTGTGGATAACTTATCCGAAGAAGGTCGTTTTCAAAATTAGAACAAGTCCCCAAAAAGAAACCGCTACAAATATTCCTATAACCCCATAAACAAGAATCTTTTTCCCTGTTTCTAATCTCTTCTGATCCGCCCCTGCCGTAACGTACTGAATTATACCCCAGAAAAAAACCACTACTGCAAATCCAATAAGAATTGGAATAAGGCGGCCTAAAATGGAAGTAATTCTTCCTACCAACTCCCGAAAATTCCCCGAGGCGGCGAAGGCGAAAACGGGATAAAAAACCGTTAACCCGAAAATAAGCTTGTGTGATAATTTCATAAAATGAGTTAAAACGAAATTTATAAGAATGAAATAAACTCGCAAAGCCTCGCGAAATATGCTTCGCGAAATTAATTTCTACATATTTCGGCTTCGTAAATTTCGTGAGGTTTTCCGAACATATTTCCTTGTTTATGGTTTTATCACATCCAGTTCCACCAGCGTTCCTTTTATAATCGTCTGGATAACCACCGCTCCCAAAAGAATCGCTACGCCAATGACAGTATAGAGAATGGTCTGTTTTGCTCCCTTGAGCTTATCTTCATTGCCTCTTGCCATCACAAAAAGGAATCCGGAATAAATTATGAAAAAGACAGCCACGATTCCGCCGATATATATTACGATTTCCAAAATCTTGGCGATAAAAGAAGAAATGGTGGTGTTTTTACCTAGGGGGTTGGGGAGGAAAGGAGAAGTTGGTGAGTCACCTCCTCCTGTCTCAATACCAAAAACATTAGTAGGCAAAAGAAGAAAAAAATTTATGAAGAGCCAAAAGATGTTTTTCATAAAAGCGATTCCAATATACCTGCCCCCCCGCCAATGCCAAAGCATGGCGGTGGCAGGCAGGCGAATTTATGCGAATTAATTATACGAATAAAATCCCTCCCCCCGAAGACGGGGTACTCCCTTTAAAAAAGGGAGATTTAAATCCTCCTTTCTTAAAGGAGGCCTGCCCGCCATCGCTACGCTCAGGCGTTAGCAGGCGGGTGGCCCCGCATAATTCGGGCGGGGCCGGAGGATTTGAAAATTGTTTTTTTTATGGACTTGTTGGTTTCTTAAGATACGACTTAATTCCCGAGTCATCCGCGATAAGCGTTTTTTCTACTATATTAACAATAAACCAAGCTGATAACATTATGACAAAACCCCAAATGACGTTCCAAAACATTCCTTTCGCTCTCTTAACTTTATCCTGACTATCCCCCGCCGTCATAAACATCCAACCGACGTAGGCCATAATCAAGACTGTGATGGAAACGGCAAAAATAATGAGCCAGTTTATGATTTTTGTGATTGTGGCGATAATGTCATTAAATCCGCACTCCTCAATGGTAGTACCTGGTCCTACTTTATTATCTATAATTCCGTTGCAATTAAGGTCAAACCCGCAAGTAAGAAAAGAGTTTTTCTTTGCTTCTGCCTGTTTGGCAGGATCGCAACCAGCTACGGAAGTTTGAGCAAAGGAAAACAGAGGGGAGAAAAGGAAAAAAGCGGAAAGAAAAAATAAAAAAGGTTTAGAAAAATTATACATTACAGAATACACCAAATGTTCGGTGTTCCTCTCCCCCTCAGTCGAGGGGGAGTTGGAGGGGGTGGTGTTTAAAAAGATTCAACTCCCCTCCGCCTCGCAGACTCGGCACCTCCCCTCGTCTGAGGGGAGGAGGAAACCGATGTAGTTTAATTTTTATTGTAATAGTTCGTCAATCTCCCTCCCTGCTCTACTTAGCGCCTCCGAGGTTTTCATCCTTCCGGATGTGATAGATTCTATCATATCGCGGAAAATTATTCCCGTCTCTTTCTTATTCGGGTCAAGCCAGCCTCGGGCGCGAAGCGCCGAATTGTAAAAAATCGTAAGATTAGCGTCGGAAGGAGTCCCGAAAATCAAATCTCTCCTGACCGGAGGCAAGTTGGTCGCGTTTACCCATTTTTTGACCGCCCCTTCTCCGGAAAGGAGAACAAGAGCATCCCATGCCCCTTCAAAATTTTTCGTCGCTTTGGAAATAGCCACCCCCTGCATTTTCCCGAAAGTGATTTTTGTCTTGGCGTCCCTGACCTCCGGAAAATAGGCAACATCAAAATTCAAATACGGGCTTTTGGAAGCAATGTCCCCCATTTCGCTCGCGAATCCGAAATAGACGGCCAAGTCGCCGTTTATAAAAGCTTTTTTGGAATCCGTCATTCCCCTATTCCAGGAATATACAGTTTTAAGAGGGCTTCCGAAACTTGTGTAAAAATCAACCGCCCCTCCGGCTCCCGAAAGATCTCCGGAAAGAGAACTCCTCATTCCCGCCCCTTCGTTTCGGACTATCGGATTGCCGGCCTGGATAAGCATTATGGAAATTATTTCTTTGGCATTCGCGATATTGCCGAACTCACCCAAAGCGACAGCGCTTTTTGAAATATTCTGGCTACCGTCTTTGACGGTAAGAACGTCGGGAAGAGTCAGAAATTCATCCCAATATTTTGGATGAGAAGACAGTCCGGCATTCGCAAAAAGATCGCGGTTCCAGTACATGACAAGAGGGTCAACGGAAAAAGGCATTGCCATTATTCCCTCGGGAAAAAGATAAAGCTCCGCTTCCTGTATAAAAGTGTCTTTGAAATCCCTTTCCGAGAGACTTTCGTAGGAAATGGGGTAAATCTTGTCGCGGTAGCGCAAAATCATATCCTGCGGAAGAAGAAACGCGTCAGGACCCTTGCCCGAAGCCAGCGCCTCAATCAAATTCTGATCAAAAGTGTCTTCGCTTTTTTCCACGTATTCCACTTTCTGCGCTTTATTGTCGCTTTCGTCCGGAAGAAGAGATTGGAAGGAAGAAGCCGGAACCGTCCCCCACACAACAACCGGAATATCGGTCGCGCCCCCTCCGCCTTTAAAGAGAGCGAGGGCGACAAGGCCGGCAACTATGAAAAAACCGAAGACAGAGAGGACGATTACTTGAAATGTGCTATTTTGCATAAAGAAATTTTTTATAAAAAATTTTTAAATCCGAAATCCGAAGCACGAAATTCGAAACAAATCCCATCCGCCCTTGCGGGTCCGCGCAGGCGGAAAAATGGGGAAAATCCAAAATTCAAAACAAGAAAATCCCTCCCCCGAAGACGGGGACTCCCTTTTTTAAAGGGAGATTTAATTCCTCGGATTTTTTAGAATTTAGAATTTGACTTCGTTTGTTTCGTATTTCGGATTTCGAATTTCGTGCTTACGGACTAATTTTTGCGGAAAATTAGTCCGTAGTGGTGCTCTCCCGCCTCTATTTCCCTCTCCAAAGAAAACCCTGATTTGAGAAAAAGCGCCTCTGTCTTGGCTTTTGAAAAAACCGCTTTGGGATGAGGACCTATTCCCCCGAAAGAATCCTGCCACTCAACCACAAGCATCCTGCCCCTCTTTTTTAAAATCCGCCGGATTTCCGCCACAAAACTTTCTTCATCCTCAATCTGAAAAAGAATATTTCCGACAATCGCCGCGTCCGCGCATTCGTCCTTAAGCTTGGTTCCTCCTATTTTTTCGGCATTGCCCCAGATAATCTGCACGTTAAAAAGCCGGTTTCTGTCGGCTTCCTTTTTAAGCTTTTCCAAAAGCTCTTTTTGGACGTCAATGGCGTAGATTTTTCCCTTGTCCCCGACCGCCCGCGCGGCAGCCAAAGCGTAATGCCCCGACCCCGATCCCAAATCCGCCACAGCCATTCCAGACTGGAGATCAAGAGAAGAGATGTTTTGTGAAGGAGAGCTGAACATGAGAATGTTTTAAAATCCGAAATCCGAATATCGAAATTCGAAACAAATCCCGTCCGCCCTTGCGGATCCACGCAGGCGGAAAAATAGGGAAAATCCAAAATTCTAAACAAGAAAATCCCTCGGCCGGAATACCGGCCACTCCCTTTAAAAAAAGGGAGATTTAATTCCTCGGATTTTTTCGAATTTAGAATTTTCTGGCTTTGTTTCGAATTTCGGATTTCGTGCTTCGGATTTTACATCTAATTATACCTCCTCCAGCTAAAATTTGAGAAGGGGAAAAGAATTCACTATAAACAAGTAAGTGACGCTATAGAGTCTCCCTCATGTAGCTTCATAATCCTTACTCCCTGCGTCTGGCGTCCCAAGCTCGGAATTTCTTTGATATCGGTGCGGATGACTTGGCTTTTCTTGGAAATGGCGACGATTTCTTCGGCAATCCCTTCGGCCACGACTGTGCCGGCAATAAGCTTCCCCGTCTTTGGAGTTATCTTGGCGGTTTTGATGCCCGATCCTCCCCTTTTTTGAACTTTGTATTCTTTAAGAGCTGTTTTTTTGCCGTAGCCGTTTGCCATAATAACCAAAAGAGCCGGATCTTTGTAGGATTTCTTGATAGGTTTTACTCCCACGATAAAGTCGCCTTTATCCAATCGGACAACCCAGACTCCCGCCGCGCCCCTGCCCATCTCCCGGACATCCGATTCCTTAAAGCGGATGGATTGCCCTTCAGCCGTAACCACGATCGCGTCATCGCCTTTTTCAACGAAGAAAGCGGAAATAAGCTCGTCGCCCGCGTCAAGGGTGATAGCGATAAGCCCGCTCCGCCTGACATCCTCCAAAGCCTTGGCCGCCACCTTTTTGCCGACGCCGTTTTTAGTAACCATCATCAAAGAAAGATCGCTTCCTTTGACCTCTTTGGGCATTGGCAAAATTGAAGTAACTTTCTCTTCGGAAGAAAGGGAGATGAAATTCATTATAGACTTGCCCTTGGTCGCTCTCCGGCCTTCGGGAATATCATACATTTTTATCTGATAAGCCTTGCCTTTGTCCGTGAAAAAAAGAAGGTCGCTATGGGTATTGGTCGTCAGAAAATCCGTGACAAAATCCTCGTCTTTGGTATCCAAATCAATGACGCCCACTCCTCCGCGTTTCTGCTTGCGATATTCTTCCGGATCCGTGCGCTTTATGTATCCGCCTTTTGTCAGAACCAAAACGCTTTCTTCGTCAGGAATCAAATCTTCCTCCGAAAAAGTGCCGGCCGATTGCTTGACGATTTTTGTCCTCCTGTCGTCGCCGTATTTTTCCGAAATTTCTTTAAGTTCGTCCTTGATGATTCCCAAAATTTTCTTGGGACTAGCCAAAATAGCCTTTAATTTTTCAATGAGTTCCTGAACGGCTTTGAGCTCGTCTTCAATCTTTTTCCTTTCAAGACCGGCCAATTTTTGGAGTTTCATCTCCAAAATAGCCGTCGCCTGCCTGTCAGAAAACCTAAACTGCTTCATCAAATTGGCATGGGCCTCCGGAGTATCTTTGGATTTTTTGATAAGCTTGATTATCTCGTCAATATGGTCAAGCGCTTTTTTGAGGCCAAGCAAAATATGCTCGCGGTCTTCCGCTTTCTTGAGATCAAACTCCGTCCTTCGGCGGACGACAGCCACCCGATGGTCCACAAAAGATTCCAGAATCGCCTTGAGAGAAAGAGTCTGCGGAACTCCGGCAACCAAAGCCACGACATTGTAATGAAAAGTTTCTTCAAGCTGGGTATGCTTGTAAAGGAAATTCAAAATTTTCTCCGGATAGCTTCCCTGTTTCAGGTCAATAACGACCCGAATATCTCTGGCGGACTCGTCGCGAAGGCCCTTGATGCCTTCGATTTTTTTATCACGGACCAAATCGGCAATCTGGATAATAAGCTCGGACTTATTGACCCGATAAGGAATGGAAGTAATGACAATCTGGAAGTTTCCGGCTTTGTTCTCCACGATCTCCGCCACGCCTCGGACAACCACTCCGCCCTTTCCATTGGCATAAGCATGGTGAATATCCTTGGAGCCGAAAGCCACTCCGCCAGTCGGAAAATCAGGACCTTTTACAAACTGCAAAAGCTCTTCGGTGGTCGCTTCTTTATTATCAATAAGGTGGGACGTCGCGTCGCAGATTTCTTTCAGATTGTGCGGGGGAATATTGGTGGCCATGCCGACAGCGATTCCCAAAGTGCCATTCAACAGAAGATTCGGAACGGAAGACGGAAGAACCGTCGGCTCCTTTTTGGTGCCGTCATAATTGGGACGCCAATCAACCGTTTCTTTTTCAATATCTCGCAAAAGCTCCTCGGCCATCTTGCTCATCTTGGCTTCGGTGTAGCGGGGAGCGGCCGGCGGATCAGCGTCAATTGAACCGAAATTTCCCTGTCCGATAATCAAGGGGTAGCGGGTGGAAAAATCCTGAGCCAGCTTTGTGAGCGCGTCGTAAATAGCCATATCCCCGTGCGGGTGGTATTTTCCCATGACATCTCCGACAATAGCGGCGGATTTTCTGAATTTGGCGGAAGAAGTAACGCCCATTTCGTTCATGCCGAATAATATCCTCCGATGGACAGGCTTCAAGCCGTCCCTGACATCCGGAAGGGCGCGGGAAGTGATAACCGACATGGCGTAGTCAAGATAGGACTCGCGCATTTCGGTTGTAATGCTTCGGGGAATAACGTTTTGGATAACGGGCTTTTCGGCCGTTTCCGGCTTTTTATCGTCTTTTTCTTTGGACATAATTTCAGAACTTGCGTCTTTGGCGAACTTCTTCGTCGCCTTCGTCGGGGAAACACTCGTCTTACCAATAAGTAAGCCTCCTATTTCCTCTCCTCGGCGCCTCGGATTTCATCCAAATACGCAAGTTCTGACTGCATTATATACTATTTTACAAGAAAAATCCAACGAACGTTATAGGCCATTAAAAAAGGTACCGTAATCGATACGGATAGGCCATAAATGGG
>CAYGHQ010000018.1:0-18606 GCA_964349845.1 uncultured Candidatus Saccharibacteria bacterium | reverse complement strand
GTCAATAAGAGAACTCATGGCGGATTTTGATTGCATGGCCTGCCCCGCAAAATCCGTCGCGAGGCAGTAGGAGAAAGGCGAAGGCGGGCTAGTTGCCCGACGAGCTTTTCTCCGAAGTGCCGCAGCAGGATTTTGCGGGGCAGGACGGCAAAACGACCTTATCTTTTTTGATTTTTTGGATACAAGCGGTCAAAATTCGCTATGAGTTCGGATTTAAAAAGCCGGAGCATCAATCTTTACCTCAATTTTATCGGAAGACTCCGGAAAATTCCTGCTCCAAAAAGGCCGTACGGAAGCTTTGGCTTTGCCTATTTCATCGTATTTTCGCAGGGCTTCTTCCATGCTTTTTATCTCTCTTCCGGCCAGGTCAAGAGCTATTTTTTCCGCCGGAATTTTTGAGACAAGAAGGATGTCCCCCTTCAAACTGAACTGGATAGGCTTCAGAAGATCTTCCTCTACAAGGCCCTTCTCCCTGAATTCAAACCGGAGATTTGAAAGATTGGGCACCTCATACGCAGACGTAGAGGCGTTCTCCAAAAGAGCGCGTCCGAGATAATTTGACAGGTTCTCTTTGTTGAAAATTACAGCCTGAAGGTATATTTTTTCCCGAACGGCCGACTCTCCTCCCGGCCTTGTTTCCAAAGGAAGAGTTTCTGTCCGGAAAATGTAGGCGCCGGGGAGAAGAATGAAGTTTTCCGGAGTTTCCGCTAGAGCTTTAACAAAAGCTTCTTCGGGAAGATTTTTCCGGATTTGATCCAAAGCAGCCTTTCTTTTTTCCTCCGTGATATATTTGGCTATCCCCTTAAACCCCCCTCCAATCGGAGTTTTTGTCCTGGCGTAAAAATCCTTGTATCTTGCCGGGTCTTTTTCAAATCCGGGAATAGTAAAATCGGAAAAAGCGATATTATATTCCGGACCGGGAACATCGGCATAGACCGGAGCTTCAATGCTCCCGGGGGCAATTTTGCCGTCCACTGTTTTTTTGCCGGGAATAGTTATATTTTTGTCTATCCGGTAAATAAGGCCGTTCGGATTTTCAAAACGGGTGTTTTTGACCAGAGTCTGGGGAGAAGTGGAAAAATTGTTGTAGATCACAATAACACCCGTAGCTTTCTTTTCCTCCCTGCGCTCTCCGTCAGAAGACAAAACCAGCTCCCCTATCTTCTCTATTAAAAGAGGGCTCCACCCGAGATCCTCCCCGACAGGAACTTTTTTCGCTTCGCCCGAGATATCCGCTGATTTGGCAAAAGATTTCGGAGTAATGGAAATTATGGCGCCGGAAAACATGCTGGAGACGGCAAAAACGAGAACGGCTAAAGAAATAAGAACTATCAGCCATAGCCCTCTTCCGCTCCTTTTGCTCTTGGTTCCCCTCTCGGGCGTTTCAGGGCTGTCAGGCGAATAGCGGAGAAGGGGTTCGTCGGAAAAACTCCGCCGGCTTTCCGGAATGGGAATATGCCTGATAGTCCTTTTTTCCTTGGGAACGATGTCTTGGAAAGTGTTTTTTTGCATAAAAATAAAACTCCAATATTATTATCTCAATATTATTCCCGCGAATCAATATCCGCCAATTTGTCAGTCCTGAAAGATTCTGTTTCCAAAAACAGATATGAGAGAAATGAAAGGGTCGGTTTCCATCCCATCCGGAAAAACGCAGGATTTTTTTAATTTCTCTTTGTCCAAAAGAGAAACTTTGAAGCTTCCCGAAACAAGAGAGAAACGGGAAAGATCGGCATGCTCCAAAAATTCAGCGAAAATTTTTTCCGCGTCTTCATCCGCGACAAGATACGCAAGAGTCGGAACAAACGATTCTCCGGAAAATCCAGATATCGTATCGTAAAAAAGAGACAGCCAGTCCTCTTCCGCCTCTTTCAGGACTTTTCCCGTTTTTTCCATAAAATCCTTGCTCCCCCTCCTGCCGAAGTAAAGAGAAAGAGCGCTTTCCGACAGAGATCCTTTTTCATCCCCGAGAGATTCGGCCATCTTGCGGATAAGAAAGTTTTTTCCCAGAGGAAAAGAAACCGTCTCCAAAAGAGTTCCTTTTTTTATGACGGAAATTTCAGTAATTTCCCCCGATATATCCAAAAAAAGAAAATCGGAGCTTTCCGGAAACAGGTCTCGGATAGCCACAAACGAAGCCAGCGAGAACGAGTGGGCGTCTATTTTTCTCAAATGAAAACGCTTAAAGATGATTTCTTTGGACTTTTTAAGAATAGACCCGACGGCAAGGCTTATGAAAAAATGGCTTTCAATTTCTTTAGCGGTTTTTCCGTAAGGATAAGAAACGGGGTAGCCGTTGAGGCGGATATCAATTATCTTTTTTTCCAAAAGAACCGTGTCTTTGCCGAAAAATTTCCCGAAATCGGGAGATTTTATGCCAGCCTCAAACTCCTCCTCTTCCTTTTTGGCCATATCGGAAACAAGATCAATCGTAACCAAAAAAGATTCTTTCTCTTTTACGGACATTGATTCGGTCTTTGAAAAATACCAAGGGGAAGAAAAAATGATACAGGCGCGGGACGGACTTTTGATTTTTCCCCGAAGGGCGTTCCGGCGGATAGGCTCTTCTTTTTGCAGTCTGGCAGAAACAAGCTCCAAGGTATTGAGCATTCTTTCGGCAAATCTTCCCGGATCAAGATTTTTCCTGAAAGGGATATTTTCCCGAACGGAACAAATTATTTTCGGAACGCCGGACCGGGAAAAAATGACGGATGCCCCGCCCACCGACCCGGAGCCGATGTCAAAAATGAAAGCAGTTTCTTCGCTAGGTTTGGAGAAAAGAGAGAACATGCCTTTATTATAACAACTTTTACAATTTATTTCTAGTTTTTTCGCGAAGTCTTCCGAGCATATTTCTAGAAACTTCCAGATATATGCTCGAGGACTCGCGAAATACGTGGAAATATAAGAATGGCGAAATTTATTGTTCTAAAATCGCTTTTATCCTCCGCACCCCTTCGGAAACTGCTTCTTCTTTAGTGATTTTAAAATGTCCGAGGACTCCCGTATTTGAAACATGGGGCCCTCCGCAAAATTCTTTGCTGAAATAATCGCCGTTTGAATCGCCTACCGTGTAAATAGACACTGTATCCCCGTATTTATCGCCAAAAACTCCGATAGCGCCTGATTTTTTCGCCTCTTCCTTCCCCATCTCTTCTCGGATAACAGGCAAGTTTTCTTTTATTTTTTCATTCACCAGATCTTCCACTTTCTTTTTCTCCTCATCCGTCAGTTTTTTGGGGTGCGAGAAATCAAAACGCAGCCTTTCCGCAGTGATGTTGCTTCCCTTCTGAAAAACATGCTCGCCTAGAACTTTTCGCAAAGAAGCATTTAAAAGATGAGTAGCAGTGTGATATTTTGTTTCTATTTCTCCCGTTCCAGCGAGTCCGCCTTTGAACTTTTGCTCCGCTCCTACGCGGGAAAGCTCTTGGTGTTTCTTCTTTTTTTCTTGGAAACCAGCCTCATCAATAATAACTTGATTATCATTCGCTATATCTTGTATTAGTTCAAATGGATATCCATATGTAGAATAAAGAAGAAAAGCATTTTCTGAAGAAATCTTGCCCTCCTTTTCAACTATTTCCATCAATAATTTATTTCCCAGTGAAAGTGCAATCCGAGACCGTGCTTCTTCTTCAGTTATAACTTTCTCAACATTTTTTTTATCAAATATATATTTAGTATCTTTGTATATATCAAGCACAGATTGCGCAAGAATCAATAATGTCACTTCTCCGCCAAGTTTATTGTTAAAATTGTATTGAGCGCGTCGTAAAAGTTTCCTCAAAACATATCCTCTATCGCGATTTGAGGGAACTACACCATCACTAATAAGAAAAACAGAAGTGCGGATGTGATCGGCCACAATTCTTTTCGCCCGCAAGTCATCTGTTTTGGAAAACTCATTGATTTTTTCCATAACCGACTTAAGTAGATCCGTATCGTAAATATTATCCACCCCCTGCGTTACCATCGCGAGCCTTTCCAGTCCGGCGCCAGTATCCACGTTATTAGCCTTAAGTTTTCCGATAATCTTCCCGCCCTTTTTCTCATACTGCATAAAAACATCGTTCCAAACCTCAACCACTTCCCTCTTTTCGTCCGCTTTCAAAAATTCTTCTTTTGAAAGATTGCCCAGTCCTTTTTCAGTTATGTCGTAATACATTTCCGAATCTGGTCCGCATGGGCCGTTATCTCCGGCCTCCCACCAGTTTGATTTAGCTCCCAGAAAATATATTCTGTTTTCCGGAATGTATTTTTTCCATATTTCAAAAGCTTCCGTGTCTTTGGGTATGTTTTCATTTCCCTCTTGTGGCGAGCTTGTCGAACCATCAAAAACTGTTACATAAAGCCTGCTTGGATCAAGCCCGAAACCTTTGTCGCCTTCCGGCTTGTCTTCTCCATTTGTCAGAAGTTCATAACTCCATTTGATGGCTTCTTCCTTGAAATAGCCCTCCCCGATGCCGTCAGGTTTTTCGGGGTCTCCGAGCGACCAGTTGCCAAGCATTTCAAAAAAAGTGGCGTGGGTTTTATCCCCAATATCATCAATATCAATTGTCCGGACGCATTTTTGAACATCCACCAGGCGGTTTCCCAAGGAGTGTGGTTTTCCCAAAAGGTAAGGAATGAGAGGTTGCATTCCGGCAGTATTAAAAAGCGTCGGGTTTGTTATCCCCCTTTCATCGGTTGTTACGAGAGAAGCCGAGGGGATTATTTTATGCCCCCTTTTTTCAAAAAATTTTAAAAATCTCCGGCGGATTTCGTCTGATTGCATACCATAAAATATATCACGGTTCTTAACGAACTCATAACGAATTTTGATTGCCTGGCCTGCCCCGCAAAATCCGTCGCGAGGCAGGAGGAGAAAGGCGAAGGCGGGCTAGTTGCCCGACGAGCCTTTCTCCGAAATGCCGCAGCAGGATTTTGCGGGGCAGGGCGGCAAAGCGATCTTATTTTTCCTTGATTTATTGCATGTGAGCGGTCAAAATTCGCTATGAGTTCAACATAAAAAAAAACGGCAGCGGCCCTCCATTGAAACCCGTTCCGGTTTTATGTTAAAATAAACACATGCAAAACTCTAAAATCCAGCCGTATTTTCTTTTGGCTCTTATAGGGGGAACAGCCGTTCTTGCCTACCTTATCTGGAGCCCATTTCTTAAAACATTTATCTTGGCTCTCATTTTCGCGGCGCTCTGTGGCCCTATTTACGAAAGAATTCTCCGAAAAATGCCGGGAAGCCCCGCTCTGGCTTCGTTCCTGGCCACATCGGCTCTCATCACTTTCATAGTAGCCCCTTTTATTTTAATAAGCGCTGAGCTTATCGTTGAAGCCAACAATCTTTACCAGTCAATTTCAAGCGGGGAACTGGCTCTAAAATTCAGGCCGGAAAACATTCCTCTTCTCGGACAATTTTTTCCCAATTTGGATAATTTTTCCATTGATTTCAATCAATACTTGAGGCAGGCTTTGCAATGGCTTTCCGGCAACCTCGGCCAGATTTTCGGAAGCCTCACCAAAATCCTCCTGGAGTTTTTCATTTTTGCCGTATCTTTTTATTATCTTCTTAAAGACGGAGACGCTTTCAAAAAATTCGTGGTCATGCTCTCCCCGCTCGCGGATACGGACGACGAAACAATTATTTCCAAGCTTAAATCCGCGGTTAATTCAGTCATCAAAGGAAACCTTACCATCGCCCTCATCCAGGGCGCTTTGGCAGGCGTAGGGTTCGCCATTTTCGGAGTGCCGAACTTCATTTTTTGGGGAATTCTTGCCGGGCTGTGCGCCCTTATCCCGAGCATAGGAACAGCCTTAGTAGTCTTCCCTGCAGTAGTTTACCTTTTTATCTCCGGAGATCTCTGGCAAGCTTTGGGCCTCGCCGGCTGGGGCATCGTGGCGGTAGGGCTTATTGACAACTTTCTTGGTCCGAAAATTTTGGGAAAGAACATAAAAATCCATCCCCTGATAATTCTTTTTTCGGTCCTGGGAGGAATCGCCGAATTTGGTCCTATCGGATTTATCCTGGGCCCCCTCATTATTTCCTTTCTTTTCGCCCTGCTTGAAATTTATTCCTCCTCATCAAAAAGAAGCGCGGAACAAATCACGGAGGCCAGCCGATGAACTATCTTGAAGAAAAATATAAACACTGGAAGTACAAAAACACCGCTTTGCTTGTAGCGAGCATAGTTTTTTTTGTATACTTGTTTAATCTTTCTTTCATTAAAGCTCTAATAGAAAACCTAGGGTCATTAGGCTATTTGGGAGCCTTTTTGGCCGGCATGTTTTTCGTTTCCATTTTTACCGTCGCTCCCGCCACCCTCATCCTTTTCTACTTATCGGAAAATATCGGAATTATGGAAACTTCCATTTTGGCGGGACTTGGCGGAGTTCTCGGGGATTTTATAATTATAAAATCCCTTAAAGAAGGGATATTTGAGGAGCTCCAGCCTCTTTTTGAAAAATTTGCCGGAGAAAGGATGATTCATCTGTTTAAAACTCCTTATTTCGGACAATTATCCTTAATTTTGGGATTTCTTATTATAGCTTCTCCTCTTCCTAACGAAGCCGGACTTGCCCTCATTGGGTTCAAGAGGATTAAAACCAAAAAAATTCTGATCCTTACTTTTCTCCTAAACGTCCTAGGAGTGGCTTCCATTATCCTCCTAGCCAGATACGGCCTGAATATTTAAAAATGCTGGAGAATACCAAGATACTGGAAACTAGAAAAAGGCCGATCTTCTCAAAAAGGAGAGGAACTTTGATTTTTGAAAGACTCGCGCAGCCAATTAGGAAATGAAAGCGAGGAAGCCGACTCCCCTATCAACAAGAGAGGAGTTGTAATTTTTAAAAAGCCTTTCCCCAACAACCACCAACCAAAAAGGATTGAAGAATTATGAGAATTTTTTCATTTTGAGCATTGCGGGAGGCAATCTGGAAATTAAGGAGCTTTGTAGAAAAATTGAACTGTTTGAGCCGCGCTCTTATGCGGCGAGTTTTCAATTTTTCGTAAACAAAGCGACTATAATTTCCGATTGCCGAAGCATTTAGCTCAAAATGAAAAAATTCTCATAATTCTTCAATCCTGAAGTCAGCAACCTCCACATCCATAAAATCCGTGCGGATTCCGGCCAAGCCTGCGTCCGCAATCACCGCCCCGCCAAAACTTTTTCCGTCATCCGTTCCCTCCAAAACTTTTATCCAATTTCCGTTTCGCCTAACGTCCGCAAAAAGCCGGATGGATACGGTACCGTCCGGATTATCCAAAACCTCGCTCCGGATCCCTATCCAAAAATTCTTGGGCAGGAGACTCGGATTCGCGCTCCGGTCGTAAAGAGCGCCGGGAAAAATTTTTAGATAAGAAACCGTATGATAAATTCCATCAACTTTTTTCTTTATAACCGCCGCCCCGTCCACCCGAACTCCGGCGTAATAGAGATTATCTCCGTCTTGATACCTGTTGAAAAGAAACAGGCCGTTTGAATCGTTCCTGTTCGGGCTTTCGCTCAAATTGTCCCTGACAATCCGGAAATAGGCTTCCTGCCTGAAATTTTTCCACTCGCTTCTCGTTACCATGCGAAAAATATTCTGAGGATGCTCTCCTCCGTCCGTATCCACGGGATTCCCTTTTGCGTAGGCTTTCCGCCATTTTGAAACAGAAGAGATTTCTCCCATAACCGTCTTTCCAACCCCCTCCCCCACTTCAAAAACCCCTCCTGAATTAAGCCACCAATAAGGACTGGAGGTTTCTTTCATATTTCCCGATTCCTCCAAAACTCCGAAATTCTTGAAATTATAAATAAAAAGAGATCCGACCTCCGCCGGAGGAACTTTCGGGGGAAGTTCCTCGTCTAGTTGCGGTTTTTTTTCCGGAAAAATAATCCAGATCAAAAAAACAATAAAGATTGAGAAAACCAATCCGGGAATTAATTTTGATTTGAAAATATTTTCCATTATTCAATTAGATGGGATTTACCACAGCCTCTTTCACGCGCATAAGAACGCTTCCCTTAACTTTCTCCCCGAAAGTCTTGAAGCCGACCGACCCCGACCTTCCAAAATTGCCCTTCCCGCTTAAAATCTCCTCGCCATTAAGAAGGCAGAAAGCTTCATCCCCCTTCACCCTTATCCCCGCCTTTATGTTAAGCCATGGAAAATAATTGGAAACCGGAAGGCGCGGAGAACGGCCGATTGTGGTTTGTTCTCCGTATTTATAGTAAGACAAATTAACGTACGCTCCGTAATTGGAGAAAGAGCAGTAGAGATAATTTTTCTCGTCGGCATATCTAGCCACAAGGGACAAACTCGTTCCTTTGTCCCAGTCCAAAAGAGAGCTGAACTCATAGTCCTGCCACTTTGAACCGCCCCAAAAAACAGCAAGAGAAGAAGTGGTGGTGGAAGCCGATCCCGCGAGAAGAGCGCCGTTTTCCTCTCCTAGATATCCGAATATATTTTTCCATTCCGATAAATAATTTTTGAAATCAAACTGCCGGCTTGTCGGACTTCCCCCATCATTGTAAAGAAGCAAGTCAAAACTCCAAAGCGGCGGCGTTGGAGCCTTTTCCGGAATTTTCGGAGGCTCGGCAGGCGTTATTGAAGGAGGTGAAGCTTCTTTTTTCGGAACAACAGTCGCTACTCTGACAGGAGGCGGGTTATTATTGCTTTTTTTACCAGCCAAAGTTTTTTTATTAACCAAAGCCAAGATGGCGCGCTCTTGCTCTTCAATACTGGCTATTATTTTGTTCCTATCGGCTAAATCAGAAACGCCAGCCGAGAGCGAGCTTATAATCGCTTCCCCCTTTCCTTCTTCCCTCCCCCAGACACTCCACCCTATTCCTCCTCTATAAAGGGAGGAATGAAGATCCGAGGAGGAAACCGCGATTTTTCCGTTTGCCATACATCCCGCATAGTTCTCGTACAAAACAACGCCCAAGCTATTTTCCGCGGAGAGATCAAATTTAAATTCGGGAGAAGTTTTGGCAAGGACTTCCTGCTCCCCGCCAATCCTCTCCACAAGATGAATGCCGTCCTTTAGATAAACGCACATCGCCCGGTTTGCGTCGTCTTTATGCCGAAAGATCAGCGACACCTCTTCCCCCGCGGGCGATTCGGCCAAAGCTTCAATTTTGTAATCGCGCCATCCTTCCGTCCCGTTTAAAATAGCGGAAGCGCCGTTAGTGGATGATTTTGCCTTAAGGAAAAGTTTGTTATTCAAAGTCCCAGTTTCTCCCCAAACTCTTCTCCACTCATTTCCGAAAGAATCGCTTTGATAAGGAAGATCAATTGCTTGGGACGATCTTAAAATATTCGCGAGGTCTTCTCCGCTCCAATCTGAACTGGGACTCAAACGCTTAATCATCCACTTTCCTAAATCGGGATAATTAAAAATGTCTTCATTTTTCGGAGAGACCTGATAAAAAGCGAAGTCATAGATGTACGGCACAATCTCAGCGAGAATTTCTTTAGATTTTGGAAAATTTTTTGTTTCATTTCCGTAATCGCTGTACGGATAAGCAAAAGCAATAACCTTTTTGTTAAATTCTTTTTCCAGAATTTCTTTGGAAGAAGAAAGGTCTCCTATGATTCTCTCCGCGTATTCCCCATCGGTTTCTATTCTGTTTTGCTCCGGAATCCAAAACTTATTAGTCAGAAAAAGTCCGCTTGCGACAGCCAAAGATAGGGCGCTCGAAGTTGCCGTGGGAACATTATAAACGCGGTGATCTTCATTTCCATGGGACTCTATTTCCCAGCGCCCGCTTCTTTCCATTATTCCAAGCTCGCGTCTGGAAAGATAGAAATCCGAAATCGGCTTATCGCTCTCCTCCGGCATTGAAAACCCGGTAATAACAAACATAACCGCGCTAAAACCTAAATCCCGGAGAACCGGATCAGCATTATAAAAAGCTTCAGCCCGGCCATCATCAAAAGTAAGAAGAAAAGATTTTTCTGGGAGAGACCGGCCTTCTTTCATGAAATCATGAAATTCTTCCATCTTAATCGTCTGCCATCCGTCTTTTTTAAGAGCGCGCATTTGATCAGCAAAAACCGAAGCGGGCATATTAGATGATCCCCCGTCCCCATGATAGAGAAGAACCGGCACGGCTTTGGCCTCCCGCGCGGAAACAGAAAGATTCTCGTCCGCCCCATCTTCTCCCTTTAAAGATAAAAAACTTAAAAGAGCCGCCGTCATCCTCCCTTCTCCAGGATTTTTCAGAAAAAAATTGTAAGAAGCCAGAGAATAAATTCTTCTGGCATGGATAGCAGCCATCTCGTCAAAATTGGTATAGATGTAAAGATAAGACATTCCGGACAAAGCCAAGACTACGAGCATAGACATCCCCACAAACGCTATTTTTATTTTAAAAATATGCCTGTCAAACATGTTTGTATCTAAAACCAGTCTCAAAAATTTTTGAGGCTAGTTCTATATAAATAAGCCATTAACGCGTCCCCCATTTCCTGTTTTGAATGGTCGCCAAAGCGTAAAAAAGAATGAAGGACAGAAAAACCATGTTGATCGTTGACCAAACGAAAACATACGGCCAGTATTTATTCTCTCTGGAAACGTACCGATAGAAGATGGTAATTAAACCGGCCAAAAGATAACATCCGACGATATAATAAAAAGGAAGAATTCCTTTCGCGATAGGAAGATACGCGAAAGCCCGGACAGCCATGAAGGGAGTAGCCAATGTTACGATCATGAGGGGGAAAAAGTAAGTAAAAGCCACAAAAGGCTTCTGTTTGTAGAGAAACTTGCTGGCAAAAACCGAATTGACGAACCACCCTTTTTTCCATCTGACCTGCTGTTTTAAAAAAGTTTTCCAATCTTCCGGACAAATGGTAAAGGCTTTGGCCTTGTCGCTATAAATTGTCTTATAGCCCAGCTTTAAAACCCAATTTGTGAGCCCCCTGTCATCTCCCCAAGTTACGGGCAGTCCTAAAAATTTTTCATTAAGCCACTGGTCCAAAATCGGCATAACCACGCTTTTTCTATAGGCAGAAGAGCATCCGCTACAACAAAAGACCGACATGAAAGTGGACTCGGCCGCCTTGAGAATGCGGAAAGAAAGAAAATAATAAGCCGCCTGCATCCGGGTAAGCAGATTTTTGTCGGCATTCAATGGATCGGCATGAGCGCAAACTGCTCCTATGTCCTCATCCTTAAACGGCGATATGAGGTCTCTTATAGTCTTAGGGTCAATGAAGCTGTCGCTGTCAAGCTGGATAATTATTTCTCCCGAAGCCCGCGTAAACCCTTCCGCCATCCCATGCCTTTTCCCCTTGTTTACTTTCCAATCAATTACTTTAAGCTTTGAATATTCTGTTTCTTTTTTTCTAAGCTCTGAAATGGTGTTATCAGTGCTACCATCATTAATGACAATAACTTCTATTTTCTCCGCGGGATATTCCGCTTCAAAGCATTTATCTATGGTATATCCTATTGTTTTCTCCTCGTTCTTGCAGGGAATGACAAAAGAAACCGTAGGCTCATAGCCAAAGAGATCGCGGTTTCTGGTAAGATATTGGTGAGAAAAGCTATACAAAACAGCCGCAACCAATCTGGTTAATTCAAAAGAAGTGACAAAAATCGTGTATCCCAAAAGGAGAGGATCCCGGAAAGATTCTCTCACGCTTTGAGATTTCAAATACGCAATAATCCAAACCGCGATTCCCGCCAAAACAAATAGAAAAACTTTATACAAATGATCGGAAAGAAAAAAAGATTTGGCTTCGTTTTTCATAGGATTCAGTATTATTTTGTTAAACTCTCCCTTAACCTATAAGCGTTCTCGCGCTAGACAAAGTTTCAAGAATGCCCATGGCTGGAAAAATAAAAAGTGCTTAATCCTCCGCGGAGGATTAAGCACTTTTTATTTTTCCAGCCATGGGCAAAACACTACCTTACAACCAATGCCCCCTTCATCCCCATCGCCCGATGGTTTCCCACTGAACAGTAGTATTCAAAAGACCCTGTTTTGTTGGCGATAAATTCAATCGTTTCCGACCCTCCTGCCTGAAGAACTTTCGTACCCACGTCAAAATCATCCAGGATTAAATTATGAACTCCGCTGGCATTTGAAAAAGTTATCTTTACTCTGTCTCCCCTATTGACAGTAATCGTAGAAGGAGAGAACGAGTAATTTTGGCCGGTTATTGTAAAAGCTTTCACTGTTGAAGTGCTTGTTCCTCCTCCGGCAGTAGTCGTTCCCGTTCCGCCCCCGTTTTGTCCGGAATTTGTTCCGTTTCCTCCGCCATTGTCCGGAGTCGCGTAAGTATAAACCAAAGCTCCGACTATAAGAAGCGCTAAAACGACAATGACAACTGCCACCGTGGTTGTGTTATTGTTTCTATCCATATTTATTTAAATGTTTATTTTTATAAAAACGGCGCCTTTCTTTAGATACAACTGCCAAAATAGCGCAAGGGTTATAAGCGCAATTTAGCGTCCGGCAATCTCTTTCTGAACTCATAGCGAATTTTGATTGCCAGGCGAGCTCTCCAAAATCCGTCGCGAGGCGGGAGGATAAGGACGAAAACGGGCTAGTTGCCCGATGAGTCCTTATCCGAAACTGCCAGAGCAGGATTTTGGAGAGCTCGACGGCAAAGCGATCTTATCTTTTTTTGGTTTCCTGCATAGGAGCGGTCAAAATTCGCTATGAGTTCTCTTTATGAGTTTCCGCCAGAACGCCCCGCGTTTCCGCGCGGGGCGTTCTATACGATAATTTTTAAGATAATTAGGACTTACGCAAAGTAAGAAAAAATAGCATTTTTCTGTCTGTCATTCCCGCCCCCGTATTCACGAGGGTAAACTCCGGCGGGAATCCAGGGCTATACCACATAATCTGGATTCCCGCCTTCGCGGGTGAGAAGCGACCATAGGGAGCTTCGCAAGACTTTTTGAGACAATTTCTTAATTGTCCAAAAAGTGGACAGTTCCTGTTAAGGAATGACACCGACTGCGTAAGTCCTAATAATATAAGATAACAAATTAAAAAAAACCCATTAGACTTATTTTAAACGATCGTTTAAAATAAGTCTAATGGGTTTTTAGCTTCGTTTAGAGCTTTTCATAGCAAAAAAACGCCGGACGGCGTTTTTTTTCCGCTATTTTGCGGGAGGCTGATCTTTGCCTATTTCACTCCCACTTTCGCGCGAACCTCTTCCATTTTTTTGGACGCGCGGGCGCGCGCTTTTTCTCCGCCAACCTTGAGTATTCTTAAAACTTTTTCCGGATCTTTGGCCAGTTCCTCTCTTTTTTTCCGGAGAGGAGAAATAAATTTATCCATATCTTCAATTAAGGCTTCTTTTAAATCTTTGTATTTTCCTTTTTTTTCTTCATAAAGGCTATCCAGCGATTTTTTGTCGCAAAAAAGGCTGTGAATAGCATATACGTTTTGAGGAACACCAGAGCTGGAATCGGTTACGATAGACATAACCAATTTTTGTATTTCTTCTCGCGAGGCAAAAAGAGGAATAATGTTTCCGTAACTTTTACTCATCTTCTGCCCGTCAATCCCCGGCACAGTTTTAACCGAATCCAAGATAAGAGCTTCCGGCATTTTGAAAACATTTTCGTTTCCACCAAAAATCCTGTTGAATTTTTCCGCCGTGTCCCTTGCGTATTCCACGTGCTGTTTCTGGTCAGCTCCTACCGGCACCACCTCCGCGTCCTGTATCAAAATATCTGAGGCCATAAGAATCGGATAATCAAAAAGTCCGACATTCGGCTCCTTACCTTTAGCTAAGGAGTCTTTATAGGCATGCGCTCTTTCCAAATACGGAACAGTTGTTATGCAGTTAAAAATCCATGCCAGCTCCGTAACTTCCGGCACATCCGACTGTTTGAAAAGACAGGTTTTTTCCGGCATAAGCCCGATAGACAGGTAGTCCAAAGCCACATCAAGCGAATTTTGCGATAGTTCTGCCCCGTTTTGAATTGTCGTAAGAGCATGGTAGTCAGCAATAAAAACATAACCTTCGTACTCATTTTGCAGATCCACGAATTGCTTCATTGCTCCGAAATAATTCCCGATATGAGGCCTCCCCGTCGGCTTCACGCCGGACAAAAGTATTTTTTTATTTTCTTTTTTCGCCATTTTAATATTTCCCGCGTTAATGCCGTTCATTATACCACTACTTATGTTTTATGGTATAGTATCAAAAGACTTATTAAATCTCTAACATGAAAAAAACGCAAAAAATTTTAGGGTGGTTTTTTCTGATATGTCTGATCGCGGTTTTGTCTTTTTTTTCTTATCAAAAATATTTTGGGGGGAAAGATTCCCCTTTCATTCCGGAAAATATTAGTATGAATGAATATGATAACGAGGAATATGGCGTATCTTTAAAATTCCCTTCAGATTGGCAGTTGTGGCCAAATAATATCAGGTATGAAGGTGTGCCGATAGTGGTTATCGGCAAAAATGACCATTCAATTGTTTTCTTTTTGATGGGTACCAAACCGGCATGGTACTATGACGACCTTGACCCAAGTTATTATTTACCTATACCTGTATCAGGAAAAACACTTTTAAGACCAGCTTATCCTTTAAGTTATGAAGGATGGGACAGTGAAAGACCTTACGCTTTATTTTGCATTAAAGACCCAGAAAAAAAGAACGCCAAAGAATCAGATTTTTGCACAAGCGCTCTTAAGACAAAAAGTGAAAAATACATCACTTTAGCTTATTCGGTGAATGGCCGTTATGCAGAAATGAACAAGTTCGATCAAGCTATCCTTTTGGAAATGGACAATATAGTGCAGACTCTGGATTTTTAAAAGTAAAAAAACCGCCGTTTTGGCGGTTTTGTCTACTTACTACTTGGAGTAACCCGTAATTTGTCAGGAGGCTTAACAATAAAGTTAAAAGAAGGATAGAAAGCGGGCTCAAACCCCCAAGGGTAGCACAGCGCTTCCACCTTATATTCTTTAATTGCTTTGCCTTCCAGCATTATTAAATTTAGCTTTTCCGAATCTCCCCCTTTAAGACTTCCTGTTCCTTTGTAATAGAAAGTGATGTGGACGTGTCTGCCAGTAGAAGTCGGTTCTCCATCAAGATGACCTGTGGAGCCCATGACCCCAATTTTTTGCCCCTGAACCACAAACTGCTTAACAGAAACTATCGGAGTATCTCTTAAGTGCGCGCTTATTGACTGATAGCCGGTTGACTCCAAACCGTCTCTATCGTGATCAATTCTTACATAATAACCGTTTGGATGAAAAGCGTTGGTTCCTACTTCATAGATCATCCCTCCGGCCATAGCAAGAATTGGCACTTCTTTTTCCTCCATAATTTTACCATCTAAAGATTTAGAAAATGGGCTAAAATCAAGAGAGTAAAATTTTATTCCGGTATGGAACAAGTCAACCGTTCCATCATAAGCCAGTCCCCCAGCTTCCACCGTCAGTTTCCACGACTTTCCTCCGGGAAGAGGAAGACTGAAGTTGGGGATACTTTCTTCCCCACAAGAAAACGCCAGCCAAAAGAGGATAGCGTCAAAGAGCAGGTTTATCTTCATTGTTATTCTTTCTTTTGGATGTTTGTTTTTAAAGAGCCGTTGAGCAAATGTTCAGCATCTGCTTATAAAGTACTATTTAAGAAACTGTATGTCAAATCGCAATCTCAAAATAATCAGTAATATTGGCAATTGCACCGAATCTTATTATGTTATTTTTATCTATCCGGCTGACACTGATTTCAGGTTTGTAAATCGTATCATGATGGAGTTTGCTCCATAAATCAATTCCTTTAGTTCTTATCTGAATTTCAACCGACAAACATCCCAGCGCCAGATAATAATGAATAGCCCGATAATATGTTGAAGAATTTCTGCCGACAATATCCGCAATCTCTTTTTTATTGAACGGGAACGTATTTAATTTAAAAATAATTTCATTTTTAAATTCTTTTTCAAATTTAGAGATTGTTTCTGCCATTCGGGAGCTTTGTTTTGGAACAATTCTAAAACCGACAATATCCGCCAATCCGCAATTTTCTCCATTTCCAAATTTTTCTAAATCCTTGATCCTGAAAGAATGCTCAAATTCTTTAATTCCAAAAATGGACTTTAATTTTTGATCAATCTCTGCTATATCCCCCCTTTTTTTCTCCAACGAGGCTATTATTTTAAATATGGGAATCTTTCCTTCGTTCCCCCCTTCTTTCGCGAAAAACTTTCTTTTATTTTCCGTTTGTTCTTTTTCCGTTACCCTTATCCCATCAGCAAAAACCATATCTCTTTCAAAAAGATATGGTTTTTTTTCTTTTAATTTTTCTCTTAATTTGGAAATATCGCGCCAATCCGCGGGAATATTTTGATAAAATTCAAAAATCCTCTCAATTTCTTTTTGATCTATCTCTTCAACCTTTTGAGCCAACCGAAAAATATTTTCTTCCAATTTTGCCATTATTTTTTATGAATTTTAAAACCAAGCCGGTCAAAAATTTGGCGGGCGGAGTTTTCCAAAACTCCGCCTACTATTTTTGGCGGAACGGAATAATTTCTGGCGGTAAAATATGGCAGGAGATTTTTGTTGTTCAAAATGTCCCATCGCGAATATCCTCCTATATGCGGAGAAGGAACGGCAAAAACCACTTCCCCAATGCCGACATCGCGGGCGATAAAAGCGCACATGGCGCATGGCTCAAAATTTGAATATAAAGAGCATTTTGAAAAATCTATATCAGGATCAAGAGCGAGAGCTTTTTTAATAGCGTTGATTTCCGCGTGTCCCGTTATGTCGTTTTCCGCAATAGCGGTATTTATTGACTCCGCTATGATTTTTGAACCGCAAGCGACAAGCGATCCGAAAGGAAGGTCTCCCGCGCTACTGCTTTCGTCCGCCAGCTCTATGCATCTCTTGATAAACTTTTCGCGAATGTCATTTTTGGCGTTTTCCATGTTTTTGGATTGATTCTGCGTAATGGACAAAGCATCTAAATTCCAAGAAAATCGCGGATGTGGCGCTTAGCTATGGCCGTTTTTACGCAATTAAGCCAAGATTTTAAAGGTTTTCTTGACTGCTCTGTCGTAATTTCTACAATATCGCCGTTTTGAAGATTTGTGTCAATAGGAACTTTTTTATTGTTTATTAAAACTTTGGAAATATGATTTCCGATATCCGAATGCATGGCATAAGCGAAATCTATCGGGGTAGAATCAGCCGGAAGCTTTATCATATCTCCATTGACAGTAAAAACCGATATTTTGCAATTAAGAAAATTTGTTTTTATTTCTTCTATAAACTGATCGTAGCTTTTTTTTGACAATTCGGCGCCCGCCAAGTTTTTTATCCATTTGGGAATTTTTTCATATTCTAACTTTCTTTTTTTAAAAAAATAGTCTTTGTTTGCGTCTTTTCTCGGACGAAATAGGCTGAACTTTTCAAGAAAAAATCTTTTTAAATCGCCGAAATTGAGTTTATCGCCAAAAAAGTCTTCGTCAATATCAAGTTTTTTGGAAGAAAATTCCGAAATAATTCCAAAAGTGGCGTTTCTGTGAGAATCTTCCGTGCGTATGTGCAATTCTAAATTTTTTCCTGTTCCCGTAAAGACGGTGGTATGCAAACTTTGATACCCGTTTTGTTTCGGAAAAGCGAAATAATCTTTAATTCGCCCGGGCATATGGCTCAACCGCTTATGAATAGCCCCCAGCGCTTGATAGCAATCTGTGGTGTTTTTCAAAATAATTCTTATGGCGATAAAATCGTAAATGCTATCCACATTCCACTCCCTCTTTTCAAGCTTAAGAAAAGCGCTGTATATATTTTTTATTCGGATTTCAATTCTAAATTTTTTCAACGATTCCGCCAAAAGAATTTTTCTTATGTTTCCGGCCAATTCATAAGCCATTTTTTCATTTTCTTTCAAATACAATCCGATTATTTCTTTTGTCCTCTCATACTCTGCCGGATAAGCGGAAGCGAAAGCCAAATCTTCAAGCTTGCGTTTGACAATATTCATTCCAAGAAGATCGGCGATGGGAGCGTAAATATCCAAAGTTTCCAGCGCCACCTTTATTCTTCTTTTTTCCGGAAGATAAGAAAGCGTCTGGGCGTTATGCAACCTGTCTATAAGCTTGATTATCATAACGCGCATATCTTCCGAGGAAGCCGTAAAAAGCCGTTGCAGAGAGAGCGACCGGCAATCTAATTTTTCCTTATACTCTTCGGCTTTAAATTTGGTAACCCCTTCAACCAGCAAGCAGATATTTTTCCCGAATTCTTTTTCAATCGTTTTGGAAGAAATGCCGGCATCTTCTATGGTATCGTGAAGCAGTCCCGCGGAAATTGTTTCCGCGTCCATCCCAAGTTTTGCCAGATAGCAGGCAGTCTGAAACGGGTGTATAAAATACGGTTCTCCGGAACACCTCTTGCTGTTTTTGTGCGCCTTTTCCGCGAAAAAAAAGGCTTTTTTTATCAAAGAAACATCGCTGGCCGATTTTAAATAAGCCGACATTAAAAGTTTTTTTAGTTTAAGCGTTTGGCTTATCATAAAATTTAATTCAAAAAAGGAGCAGAAATCGCAATATTTCCATTGTAGCACAATGTTTTAAAAAAAATAAAAGAAAAAAGGGAAAAAGGCGGTTTAAACCGCCTTTTTCCCTTTT
>CAYGHQ010000017.1:0-19781 GCA_964349845.1 uncultured Candidatus Saccharibacteria bacterium | reverse complement strand
TAAATTCTCCCTTTATTAAAGGGAGTCCCGAGTCTTCGAGGGGAGGGATTTATTTTTTATCAACTAACTTAATTTTTATGCAAAAAAGATATTGGCTCATGGGTTTGTTAGCTGGATTATTGATCGGATTTCTTGTCCATATATTTATTATTCCTAGTTTTTGTTCTGATTTTTTTTGGATGGGTTCTGATTATCCTCTTGAGCAACCTTGTTATTGGCTTATTGTGAATGGCGGAAAGACTGAATTAACATTTAGTTTAATACTGGTTAGCACACTAATGGGTGTGTTCTACGGCAAAATCAAAAACCGCAAAAAGGAACAGCAAGTTTTGCCGAATAATTTGAAGTAGAAGTGTTTTCCTGTCCCCCTCAGACGAGGGGGACGCGAGTCTTCGAGCAGGGGGAGCTGAAAATCAGAAATATAGAACACCTCCTCCCTCAAATCCCTCCTCGACTGAGGAGGGAAGGAATACAAAAATCTCCACCCCAATGTTACATCGGGGCGGGGATTTAATTTCTATTTGTTTTGGCTTCGTAATTTTCGTGAGGTCTTCCGAACATATTTCATTCTTATATATTTCGGCTTCGTATATTTCAGTATTCAGTATTTTCATCTTTCCTCGGCCGATATCTTATCGCCTCTCCCAAATGATCCTGTGTAATCTCCGGACTTTCATAAAGATCGGCAATCGTTCTTGCCAATTTTATAACCCGATGATAAGCGCGGGCGGAAAGATTTAGTTTAGCCGCGCTCATATTCAAAAAATCCTTGCATTTCTCCGATAAGGGGGCAAGTTTAAGAAGATCTTTGCTCCCCATCTCGCAGTTTGTTTTAATTTTCTTTCCCGCCTTTCTGAATCTTTCTTCCTGGATTTTTCGCGCTTTGATAACTTTCTTTTTTATTTCCGCCGAACTCTCCCCTTCCTCTGTATCATCCGATAATTTTTTATGCTCTACCGCCGGCACTTCCACCCACATGTCAATTCTGTCTATTATGGGGCCGGAAAGCTTTCTTTCATACTTAAGCAAATTTATCGGCGAGCAAATACATTCCTTCCCTTTTACCCCTTTGTTTCCGCAGGGGCACGGATTCATGGCTGTTATTAAAATAAAATTTGCCGGAAACTCCGTCGTCCCTTTGGCGCGAGAGACGCTTATCACCCTATCTTCAAGAGGCTGGCGCAAAGTTTCAATGACCCTCCTTTCAAATTCCGGAAATTCATCAAGAAAAAGAACTCCTCGGTGGGCAAGAGTGATTTCTCCGGGCCTCGGATTTGCCCCGCCTCCAACGAGAGAAACATAAGATGAAGTGTGATGGGGGGAACGGATTGGCGGGCTGGAAAGAAGATCTCCCCTTAAAATTCCAGCCACCGAATGGATAGCGGTAATTTCCAGAATTTCTTCAAAAGAAAGAGGAGGCAGTATTCCGCAAAAAGCTTTAGCCAGCATTGTTTTCCCCGTCCCAGCGGGACCATACATAGCTATATTGTGTCCTCCGGCCGCGGCGATCTCTAACCCTCTTTTGGCATCCGTCTGGCCTTTAACATCCCTAAAATCTATCAGAGCTTCTTCGTTAACATATTCAATTTCTGTTTTTGGGGACGGGACTAAACAGCTTTCTTTTCCGGAGCAGATTTTTTTGATAATTCCTTTTTGAGGCTCTTCCCACGCGTCTTTGTCTAAATGGCATATCACTTCTTTTAAATTTTTTGCCCCGTAAACCGCGATTCCTTCTATAAGAGCGGCTTCGCGGACATTTTCTTTCGGAAGATAAACTTCAATAAACCCCCTTTCCTTGGCTTCTTGAATAAGCGCCAAAACACCCGTAATTTTCCGGAGCTCTCCATCCAAAGAAAGCTCTCCGAGAAAAAGTTTGTCTTTGGGGTCAAATTTAATTCTCTCCATAGCCATAAGATAGGCAAGGGCGATGGCCAAATCAAAAGCCGGCCCCTCTTTTTTAAGATCAGCCGGCGCAAGCGAAACAATAGTTTTCTGATTTTTCTGCTTGGGAGATTTGAACCCGCAGTTTTTCACCGCGGCGGAAACTCGGTCGCGCGATTCTTCCACGGCTTTGTCCGGAAGCCCCACTACGGAAAAAGCATTGAGGCCTTTGGAAATGTCCGCTTCAACGGCAATAATTTTTGCTTTCAGAAAATTTTTCTCGGCGGTGTAGGTTCGGGCAAAAGACATAAAATTTAAAAATACTAAATCCGAAGCACGAAATCCGAAACAAAACCCAAAAATGAGGAAAATTCCAAATTCAAAACGGGAAAATCATAGTTTTTATTGTTTGGAATATTTGAATTTTCGGGATTTGGCTTTGTTTGTTTCGAATTTTGGATTTCGTGCTTCGAATTTACTTCATGTGAAGTTTGCACGTTCTTGCGGCTGGATTGGCTCCCAATCTGTCAGTTTCTATTTCTTTTCCGCATGTTTCGCATTTGCCATAGGAGCCATCTTTGATTTTTTGGAGTGCGTTTTTAATTTCATTGAAACGGATCTCAAGCTGTTTCAAAATGCCCGCGTTTTCCTCGTAGGCTTCAATGCTATCGGCTACTTCGTTCTCATCCGCTTTCAAAATATCCATTTTATCGGGCAATGGTTCCCAATCCGCCGGATTTGACGGATTAATTCTGCCGACTGTTTTAAGCTCTCCTTCTACCGCAACAAGCTCTTTTTTGAGCTTATCTTCAAAGTGTTTGATGTCTATTTTCATAAGTAAATATTAGCAGATTAGTAAGGGAGCGCAAGAAATTTAAATTCACCTAATTCACCTAATAAAATAACCAAATGCTTAAATATCCCGATTAGGATTTTGTTATTTGGAATTTTATTTCCGCCTGCGCGGATCCGCAAGGGCGGAAGAAATTAGACAATTAGGTGAATTAGACAATTAGAAATTAAGAAGGGCTTTTTCTACCGCTTCCATCGTGTTCTCATTATCCGTGAAAAGTATGGTATTTTTGTTTGGGAATGTGTAAAGGAAAATCGTTTTTCCGTCTTTAATAACCGCTCGCGTGTCTTTATTCCGAAAGACTTTGTCCTCAAAACCTTGAGGGGTTTTGGTAAATTTAACGCTTGTGGTGGCTGTTTCGGGCTCCGGATTTTCCATGAAAATTGGGCCGAAATCTTCTTCTAAGGCTTTCTTCTCCCATGTGAGCATTCCGTCAAAGGTATTTTCGTAATAATTTGTTTTGAAAATAATAAAAGGATGATTGGCGTTGGATGAATGAAGGCCGAAAACAAATTTCGGATTGACTGATCTTATCAAGGAAGCCGGGGCTTCCGCCTCTAAAATTTGAAAAAATCTTTCGGCGCTAATCTCTTCTTTTTCCCCGCTCTTGTTTTTTTCGGAAAAGGAAATCGTCAGATTGCCGGAAAGGGCTATTTTACTGCCGTTAATTTCTTTGGAAAGCCTTTCTAGAAACTTCTCGCGGGATAGGCCGGAGACATCAATTTCTTTCTTGGCTTCATATTGGACTGCCGGCGGAGAAATGGCGGGATTTTCTTCTCCCGGGACGGCTTCCATGGGGTTGGATAGGTAATACCACGCTCCCCCTCCTCCTCCCAAAGCCAAAACTATCAAAATAAAAGAAATAACAAGCCATGTCTTTGGTTTTTGAAGATCGGCAACCTCTTTTTGTTTGGCGTTTTTTGCCGTTTCAATTTCCGCCTGCTTTTCCAAAGCTTCGGCTTTCAGAGCCTCCGCCTTTTTTCGGGCATCCTCCTGCTTTTTGAGTTCCTCCAAATATCGGATCTGCTCCTGCTTCTTGCGTTCCGCTTCCTTCCTCTCTTCTTCCGCCTTTTCCATCACTGCTCTTTTTTTAGCGTCTTCTTCCTCCCGTATCTCGGCTTCCTTTCGGAGTTCTTCCTCTCTTCCTTTTTTTCTTGTTTCTTCTTCTTTCCTTCTTTTTTCCTCTTCCGCCTTTTCCATTTCTTCCCGTCTTTTCGCCTCTTCCTCTTTTTGTTTTTCTTCTTCTTTCTTCGCTCTTTCTTTCTCATTTTCTCCGGTTTCTTCCTTGCGGAGATTGTCTTTCTTTTTTATTTCTTCCGAGGCAATGGTAATAAGGGAGGCTTTTCCTCCTTTAAAAAGGGCGGCTACATCGCTTTCGTACGTTCTGATCTTGGGAAGAGGAGGAAGATCGGAAGCGTTTGTATTTTTAATGTCAGTACTTGTAGTCATTATGGCGAGGAGAAAATATTTTGTTTCAATTATACCACTAGCCACTAGGGTATAGCCACTAGAAGAAGGGACTAGGGACTGGGTGTTAGGGATTAGTGAAAAAAACCGCCAAAGGCGGTTTTTTTGTTTTTCACTAGTGGCTACTCCCTAGCCCCTAGTCCCTTCTTCAAATTTTTTGCAAACTCCGGATCGGCGTCTTTGATGGAAAGTTTCAATCTGTCTCTCTCGTCAATTTCTTTGACGATGATCGGCACCCGGTCTCCTTCTTTAAGTATCTTTGAAACGCTTTCCACTCTAAACGGCGCGATTTCGGAAACATGCACAAGCCCTTCTGTTTTTCCTCCCAAGTTCACAAAAGCTCCGAACTCGGTAATTTTGACCACTTCTCCTATTCCTCTATCCCCTTTCTTCCATTCGTGGGTCATCTCCTCAATTATTTTTTTGGCTTCCTCGGCCGAGCCGTTCTTGCCTGTCAAAAACACCGTTCCATCTTCCTCAATATCAATTTCCGCTCCTGTTTTCTCTTTAATTTCGTTTATTGTTTTTCCTCCTGTTCCGATAACAAGTCCGATCTGGTCTTTTTTGATTTTAATCGTGATAATTTTCGGCGCGTTTGGCGAAATATCCGGCCGGGGTTTCGGGATTTCTTTTTCAATAACATCCAAAATCTGAAGTCTTGCCGCTTTTGCTTTTTCAAACGCTTCCTTGAGGATCTTTACCGGCACGCCATCCACTTTGACATCCATTTGGACGGCCGTGATCCCTTTTCTTGTTCCAGCCACCTTGAAATCCATATCCCCGTGGTGATCTTCCGGTCCTTGGATATCCGTAAGGACTTTGTAATTTTTATGATCCCGCATCATAAGTCCCGAGGCGATTCCGGCCACAGGCGCGGAGATAGGCACTCCGGCATCCATGAGAGCAAGTGTTGATCCGCAAACCGATCCCATTGACGTTGATCCGTTTGAGGCGAAAGATTCGGAAACAATTCTGATTGTGTAAGGGAAAGTTTCTTTCGGAGGAATTATGGGGAGAAGGGCTTTTTCAGCCAAAGCTCCATGCCCGATCATTCTTCTGTTCATTCCTCCTATTCTTCCCACTTCTCCGGAGGAGAATGGCGGGAAATTATAGTGGTGCATGAAACGCTTTTTTGTTTCTTGTGATTCCATACTGTCAATAAACTGCGAGTCTTGAGGTCCTCCCAAAGTCAAAGCTGAAAGAATATGCGTTCCTCCGCGATAGAAAATTCCCGATCCGTGAAGAATGGTTGAAATGCCTCCCGCTTTCGCAAACAATGGTCTCACCGCATCGAAATCCCTGCCATCGGGCCTCCGATCATTTTCTATTGCCTCCGTATGAATTATTTCATCCTCAATTTTGTCAAAATAATCTCCGGCTATCGTTCCATTCCCCTCCGGATAAGCCACAAGATACGCTTTCACCCACTCTTCTTTAAGGCTGTAAATTTTTGCGCTCCCCGGCCCGGAGAAAATCGTCTCGTGAAGTTTTTTCTCGTAATTTTTCTTGAAAAAATCCTTTAACTCTTCCGGAACTTCCGGAGCGGGAATTTCTTTTTTGGCCTTGCCGATTTCCGCCACCACTTTTTTCTGGAATTCCTGGATTTTGGCAATTTCTTTTTCGGCAAATTCTAGCGATTTGACGGCGACTTCTTCGCTTATCTCTTTCCCGCCGACTTCAATCATGTTTATAATCCCCTCTTTTCCGCAGGCCGTAAGATCCATTTCAAAATTCTCATCCGCTCTGTCAACATATGTCGGGTTCACGATGAAATCATCGCTTCCCTTTTTCTTGCCGATACGAAGCGCTGAAACCGGCCCGTTCCACGGGATATCCGATGTGGCGAGCGCGAGTGACGCTCCCAAAACTCCCAGAATATCCGGATCATCCTCTCCGATTGAAAGAATGGTGATGACCACCTGAACCTCATTTCTGATGTATTGCTCAAAAAGAGGGCGGATAGTGCGGTCCACAATTCTTCCGGAAAGGATGGCTTCATCCGATGGCCTTCCTTCCCTTCTCATAAACCGGCTTCCCAAAATGGCTCCAGCCGCGTAAAACCTTTCTTCGTAATCAACTGTCAGCGGGAAAAATCCGCAATTCTCTTTCGGATTTTTTGACATTACGGCGGTCGCTAAAATGACTGTGTTCCCGTATTTTAGAATGACCGATCCATTTGTCTGGTCGGCCAAATCGCTGAACTCGGCAGTTAATTTCTTCCCGCCGATTTCCACAGAGTATTCTTTTACCTTCATTTTTCTTTGAGCTCGTCTCCAAATCACAGATTTGCAAAGCTTGCTTATCTGTCCATTTGGAGGCCAGCAGTTAATGTTTAATACGACTTAAATCCAATTTTGAGTTCCCCTCCCCTCCTGCCTGAGGAGGGGAAGCGAGTCTGCGAGCAGGGGTGGTGGGAGTGACTTTGTATCAGTATTTTCTCCCACCCTTCCGCTTCGCAAAGCCTCAGCCACTTGTCTCCAAGGCGAAACATATTCAGTCTCCCTCGGGCAGGGAAGGAGGAACCCCCAATATATTTATGTCAAAAAAATTCTACCACAATTCCCCCCTTTTTCCTTCTTGACCCCGTTAGTAGATTTTGGCCTAGTTTGCCAGCTTTTTAATGTACAATTTGTCCAAAATATAGACTTCTTACTTTTAATTTAGAAAAAGCAAGTAATTTTTCTTGCAAACAAAAGCGAGGCCAAAATTCACTACGGGGTTGACACTTAAACTATCCTATGATATCCTTCCACCCAGCAGTTCGTTAAAACAATCGAGGATTTTCGCGTTTGGCTTTAATTCCTCCTTTCTTAAAGGAGGCCTGCCCGCCATCGCTGCGCTTAGGCGCTAGCAGGCGGGTGGCCGTCTTCGGCCGGAGGATTTTAAATCCCTCCCCTGAATACAGGTACTCCCTTTAAAAAAGGGAGAATTAAAATGAGATGCGTGAGTCCTCCAATCAACAGAAAGGACATTTGTGAAAGTAAAAATATTTGATCCGAGTAACGACAGGCACCTTTCGTCTGGTCAAAACGAAGGTCAAAAGAAACTTGAAAGGGCGATAAATAACTTTTTATTGACCGGTATTACTGTTAAGCAAATTACTCAATCTTCCAATGGAAGCGAAGTTTGCATCTCCATCTGGTACGAGGAAAAAAGCGATAGTCAGTCAGTAAAATTTACAGCCAGGCAGCCAGAATATTTGGTTCTTGCAGAGGCATTCAGAAAGTTGGATGTTTCTATTTTTAATTTAAGCTTAAGAACAAATGTTTGTTGTAATACAGCCGGGATTAAAAATGCCGGCCAATTGATTGAAAAAATGTTTAGTTTAAAGATTTGCAAAGATTTTGGCCCAAACTTCGGCTTAAAATCTTATTGCGAAATAAGAGACAAGTTAGCAGAAGTTGGAATTGATTTGCCGGAAAGAATAAATTACGAATAATTTTCCCCATAAAAACCCAAAGCCCGGGTTGATGATTACATCAACCCGGGCTTTTTTCTTGTCTATTTTTTATCTGTCACTCCCCCCTTTTTTTTCTCTTGTCATTCCCGCGCTCCCACCCCCTCGGCTTGCGGACTCGCCACTCCCCCTCGGGCAGGGGGAGAGGGGAATCCAGAAATAACTTCCATATCAGCTTTGCAATACTAGATTCCCGGCCGATTGGTAAAGAATCGGCACCTGTGGACGGCCTTCGCGGGAATGACATAAGAGAGTGAATTTTTTTACCCTAAAAATTATAAGTAGTGTCGTTTCTGCCTGTAACCTTAACTATCACAAATCCATGCTTTTTAACTAATTTACAAATTATTCGGTACCTTCCGACTCTTACTCTGAACAAATCCTCGTATCCTTGTAGTTTTTTGATATCAAGGTTATCAAGTTTCCCCATCAAAATAAGAGCCGAAACTTCCGCAATTTTTCGTCGGTCGTCCGGAGGTATTTTGTCTAAAAAGTCACCCATTCTTTTTTGTAAGAAGTTTTATAAAATCTGTTGCGGGCATTCCCCCATTTGGCATATCTCTAAAATCCGCGATTGTCTCCCACTCCCCCTCATCTCCCCATTCATCCACCGGCACAACTTTAAAAATCGGCCGGGAACGGCGAACTACCGTAAAGGATCGCCCTTTTTTGACGTGTCCGATATATTTCTCCATATTCTCCCGCAACTCTTTTAGTCCCACGATCCCGCTCATTTTTTCTTTTTTGATTGTTTTGTTTGTCATGTCTTAAGTTTATCTTAAGATAAACTTTAAATCAAGCGAGAAAATAGCCGGAATTTGCTTCGCAAATTCCGGCTATTTTCTCCTCTTTTCCTAGTCCCTATTCCCTAGCGCCTAGTGGCTGTTCATTGTCCCCTATTTCTCCCCCCTTGCCCCAAAAGATACTTTCGGGGGTTTTTGTCTAGATCTGTGAAATCGTCCACGGCTTCAATGAGTTTTCCTGAAGTTGATTTGCCGAAAGAAACGGCCTCAACTTGACATCCTTCGTTCGTTTTTAAGTATTCAACAAGCGGGACAAAATCTCCGTCTCCGGAAATAATGATTACCGCGTCCAATTTTGGCGCAAGCTTGATTGCATCCACGGCAAGTCCCACGTCCCAGTCGGCTTTTTTGGCTCCTCCAGCGAAAATCTGCAAATCTTTCGTCTTGGTTTCAATTCCCGCTTTACCCAAGGCTTCAAAAAAAGCTTTTTCTTCTCCAGATTCTGTGGTGATAACGTAGGCCATAGCCCTAATGAGAGCGCGTCCGGCCAAAGTGTCTTTGACCACCTGACCGAAATTTACTCTCGCGCCATACAAATTTTTGGCGCTATGATAAAGATTCTGGGTATCTATAAAAATACCAACTCTTTGTTCTTTGTGTTTTATGACTGACATTTTTTTCTCTGTCATTCCCGCGAAGGCGGGAATCCAGAATGTGTTTATTAAAAAATCCTCCGCCGGAGTACCGGCACCTCCTTTAAGAAAGGAGGATTTAATTCCCCCTTTCCTAAAGGGGGTTGGGGGATTTTTGATTTATATTAAAAAATATCGACCTCCTACAATCTTAACAAATCCAAAACCTTTTGAAAAAGAAAACCAACCTCTCGGTCGGTTTTCTTTTGAAATTATTTTTTCAAATCCAACTTTCGAAGAAGGGCGGTATATCTTTTAGGATGGCTTTTGGCCAAATACTTGAGGTGATTCTGCCTGTCGGCGACCATCTGGAGAAGTCCTCGCCTGGAATGCTTATCCTTATCGTGCTTTTTCAAGTGTCGGGCTAACTCTTCAATCTTTTTTGTGAGAATAGCTACCTGAACCTCCGTTGAACCTGTATCCTTGTCATGGATTGCCAAGCTCTTGATAATTTTTGTTTTTTTGGTTTTGGTTAACATTGTCCTTCTATACTAGCATAAAGCCCAAAAAAGGGCAAGGCCGGAGCTTCCCCGACGGGGAAGCTCCGGCCTTGCCCTTTTTTGGGCAAATCTCCTCGGTTCGTGTAAAATATGCCTATGGCGACACAATTGGAAAAGATGAAAACGGAGTTTCTGGAATATGTGGAAATTGAAAAGGGGCGGGCGATAAACACGGTCAGAAATTACGACCGTTACCTGACTCGTTTTATACAATATTTGAAAAACGGAAATCCCTCTGCTATTACTTCCGAATCCGTCCGCGAATACAGGCTTTGGCTTAATCGGCAGTCTTCCGGCAACAACAAAAAAACCGGAGAAACATTAAAGAAAAAAACCCAAAACTATTATTTGATAGCCCTTCGCGCTTTTCTAAAATATCTAGCTAAAAGAAATATCAAGAGTCTTTCACCGGAACATATTGAACTTGCCAAGGTAGGCGAACGCTCAATTGACCTTATTGCCTCCGAAGAGCTTTCCCGTCTTCTAAGAGCTCCGGAAGGAAACGACCTTAAATCTTTGCGGGACAAGGCGATTCTAGAGCTTCTTTTTTCAACCGGCCTCCGTGTTTCCGAGCTCTGTTCCCTATCGCGGGAGATGGACTTTACCGCCGATTCTTTTTCCGTTCGGGGCAAGGGAGAAAAAGTGCGGGTTGTTTTTTTGTCGGATGAAGCGAAAAAAGCGATCAAAAATTATTTAAAAGAAAGAAAAGATATGGACGATGCCCTTTTTGTGAAAGTCCCGGGAAAAGAAAAACCGGAGAATGGCGAGAAGGCGCTTACCCGCCGTTCAGTGGAAAGAATTGTAAAATATTACGCCATTAAAGCCGGTATATCTAAAAAGGTAACCCCTCATGTGTTAAGGCATTGCTTTGCCACGGATCTTTTGGAGAATGGGGCGGATATTCGGTCTGTTCAAGCGATGTTGGGGCATGCTAGCATTAACACGACCCAAATTTACACGCATATAACGGACAAGCATCTGAAGGAAGTGCATAGGAATTTTCACGGGAAAACACGAAGATGAAAAACCATTCTTTAAGACAAAATCCTCCGGCTGGATTACCAGCCACCTCCTTTAAGAAAGGAGGATTTAAATCTCCCTTTATTAAAGGGAGTCCCGAGTCTTCGAGGGGAGGGATTTTATAAAAAATGAAAACCAAAAAATTACTTATTATTTTAGCTATCGTTATTTTGCCACTATCCTATTTTTTCTGGAACAGTACTTCGTTCGTTTCCGGCGATAAAGTGATTTTGAATTCCATTAAAGAAGTTGAAAAAGCTAAGTCGTTTGAATACGACAGCAACGTTTCTTTAGATTTTTCTTACGACAGCAGGAATGCAGTCGGAGAGAAAACTGGAAAAATTGAGACGGCTAACATAAAAGCTCACATTAGCGGATCTGTTGATTTGAAGAATAAAGAAAAAATAAATGGAACAATGAGATTTTTGGGCGAGGCTGTTTCTTCCGGCTCGGCTTTCAATAAAATGTGGGCGGAGTTTGAGATCCGGAAAATTGCCGATGTTTTATATTTAATGATTTCCCGCTCCCCTTCCGTTCCTCCGTATAATATTAAATCCATGGAGGGAAAATGGATAAAAATTGAAAAAGAAGACTCGGAAAATAGGATAAGCCAAGCTAAAATGGAGAACTTATATGAAGGCTTTAAGAATAGCCTGGAAAAAGGAGATTTTCTGGAAATAAAAGATGAAAAATTAGAGGAAATCGGCGGAGAAGAAACAAATCATTACGGTTTTTCCATAAACAAGGAAGAAATAAAAAAAGCAGCAAAAGAGGCTTATGTGGAAAATAAATCCCCCGAGAGTTCCAACAGGATTTTAACCGTGGAGAATTTTCTTGATTCGGCCAGTTTTGATAAAGCGGAAGCGTGGATAGGGGCTGACGGGAAACTCAAAAAAATTCTTTTGGAAGTTTCTTTTAGCAAAGACAACCTATTTGAAGCGGAAGGAAATTTCAAATTGGAGGCTGTTTTGGATAATTTTGACGAACCGGTTCTAGTTGAGATCCCAGATTCTTCAACTCCTTTCCAAAAAGCTTTTTGGGAATCGGTTGGGAACAAGAGCGGGGCGGCGGAATAAAAAGAAAAAACAGAACGCGACGCGTTCTGTTTTTTCTTTTTATTCCGCCGCCACTTTGAGAGCATAATCCTGTCCCCCATTTTTTGATTGATAATCAAAAACATTTGGATCAATCGGCCTGTTTCTTATATATCCTTCTTTTTCAAAAAGATCTATAAGGGCTTCTCCTCCGGAAACATCCGGATAAGAATTGTGGTCGCTATAATAAAGTTCCAGAATAGTAACAATCTGATGAAAGTTAGCCCCGTTTACCGCTGTTTGCGCGGAAGCAATCAAATCATCCGATTTAACAACCACTCCGTTTACTGTTATGACAGTTCCGATAAGCAGGGCGATTATACTGGCAATCATTTGGTTCATATATTTTTTATCTGTCATTCCCGCCCCCGCTTTGCGGGGCGGGAATCCAGAAATTTAACTCTTACTATCCTAGTTTAGCATGGTATAGGTTATTTGTCAAGGATTTTAAAGGCAAATTAAAGATGATATAATTTTACCTATAAATAGAGCCATTTTTCTCTGTCATTCCTTACAGGAACTGTCCACTCATTCGCTCTCGCCGACTCGAGCAGAATGAGTCTTGCGAAGCTCCTTAAGGTCGCTTCTCACTCGTGAAAACCCGTGAAAACGGGGATCCAGAATCATTTTTTATGAGAATAATATCTTGGAATGTGAATGGAATCCGCGCCTGGTGCAAAAAGGGCTATTTTGACTGGTTCCTGAAAGAATCTCCTGACATTTTGTGCGTTCAGGAAACGAAAGCTCACCCCGACCAGCTTCCGGATCATTATAAAAATCCTCAAGGCTATTTTTCCTACTTTGATCACGCTAAAACCCGCAAAGGATACAGCGGAGTGGCTGTTTACACAAAAATTAAGCCGGAAAAAGTGGAATATGGAATGAAGCATGAAAGTTACGATCAGGAAGGTCGTTTCCTCGCCCTTTTCTTTAAAGAGTTCGTTTTAATAAACTGCTACTTCCCTAACGGGGGCCGGGGAGAAGATCGCATTAAATTCAAATTAGATTATTACGAAATTTTTCTTGATTATATTGAAAATTTGCGAAAAGAAGGCTATAAAATAATTTTTTGCGGAGATATAAACACAGCTCACAAGGAAATTGATCTTGCTAATCCCAAATCCAATATTCATAACACAGGTTTTTTGCCGGAAGAGCGCGCATGGATAGATAAATTAGTAGAAAAAGGTTACGTAGACACATTCCGCCATTTTTATCCGGACAAAACCGGAGCTTATACATATTGGGATATGTTCACATTTGCCCGCTCTCGCAATGCCGGCTGGCGGATAGACTATTTTTTTGTTTCCCCAGACCTAAAAGATAGTCTTGTTTCAGCCCAAATTCTCTCCGATGTTTACGGTTCCGACCACTGCCCGATAGAACTTCAAATTAATCTTTAAATATGATATAATATCAATATGAATAACTGGTCAGTGGATGTTAAAAAACTCAAGAAAAATAAGGAAAAATACGCTGTCTGGAAACTTGAACAGATGGTTAATTTTGGCCTGAACAATAAGCGTTTGAACAGGAAAGAATTGAAAAAACACTGGAATACTCTGAATCTTGACCCTCAAAAAAAGAAATTTTTATCCCTTTTTTTATGGAAATAAAAACAATTCTTACGGAGAAACAAATGGATATTCTCCATCTGCTCTCTAAAGAAAAAAGCATTTACGGAAATTTCTATTTATCCGGCGGAACAGCGCTGGCGGAATTTTACTTGAAGCATAGATACTCCGAAGACTTGGATTTTTTTTCAGAAAATGAATTCAATCCGCAGGATATTTCTGTTATTTTAAAGAAGATTGGAAAAGAGGCGAAAATTAAAAAAATAGATTACGAGCAGAGTTTCAACAGAAACCTGTATTTCTTGCATACAGGCAAAGAAATTATAAAAACGGAATTCACTTATTTCCCCTTCCCTCGCATTCTGAAAAAAGAAAAAATAGGCAATCTTTTTGTTGACAGTTTGATTGATATAGCCGTTAATAAAATCTTTACGATTTATCAAAAGCCCCGCTCCCGCGATTTTATTGATTTATATTTTATTACCCAGAAAACCGGATGGACTTTGGATGATTTAATTAAAAAAGCCAAAATAAAATTTGACTGGCATATTGATCCGGTTCAGCTTGGAAGCCAGCTTGTTAAAGCCAAAGAGTTGAAAGATTACCCGCGGATGATTACTGAAATTGTTGATAATGTTTGGCAAGATTTTTTTATTTCCGAGGCCAAAAAACTTGAAAAAGAAATTTTTTAATTTTTTCCATAAGAGGTACGAAATTTCTCTTGACTTAAGTGTTACACTTTTGATACACTTGTATTATGGCTACAACAAAAAAAAGAATAAATATTACAGCTAGTCCCGATATTGAATCTGCCCTTTTGCGTTCCGCCAAGCAGGCTCGCGTTTCAGTTTCCTCTAGGGCTGTTGCTTTGATCCGTATCGCGCTTGAACTGGAAGAAGATATCGCCCTTGCTTCTATCGCCGAGGCAAGAATGAAACAAAAAGCAAAATTCATAAGCCATGAATCTTTTTGGAAATAATAAAGATGGCGAAAGATGGGCAATTTTTTATCACCCTTTAGTTAAAAAGGATATTGAGTCGTTGGATAAAAAAACTCTTGAAAGATTTAAAATGGCTGTTTCAGGTAAATTATCCATTGACCCGGTATTTTACGGCAGTCCCCTGCATGGCTCGCTTAAGAAATATTTTAAACTGCGAATTGGAGATTTTCGCGTTGTTTATTCATTTTCCGGGAAAAGCGTTTTTATCTGGCTTGTAGCACATCGCAAAGATGTCTATAAAATCGCCATTAATCGTTTCTCTTGAATCCTTTACATCTATAAAAATTACAAGTTATTCTTTAAGCAAATTTTCTTTTATCCAAGCGCTCTTTTTTTCTTTGTACTCTTCCCTGCCCAATCCATTCAAAGTTTTTTTAAATGTTTCGTAGGATTCCCGCAATTCCGGATTATCCCTAAGTTTCTGTATTATTTTTCCGTGAACATCAATCATTTTATGTCCGGGCGGAATTATTTGTATTCCAATTTCAATATCATTCTCGTACTTTTTTAGATATGAAATTTCATTAACAATCGGCCCTTGCTTGTAGCCCTCCCGAACAAGATCTTTGCTGTCTTGTTCAACCTTATTGCTAATTACCATAACATCTATTTCTGGCCTTCCAACCATTGGCACAGCCATTGCTCCCACAAGCTCAATTTCCGAATCAGGTAAAATTCCCTCTAATTCCTTAACAATTTTTTGTTGGAGATTTTCCACATTTTCATTCGGAGAAATTATTTTTTCAATTTTCATTTATAAATTATACAATAAAAAAGACCGCAAGCGCGCTTGCGGTCATAAAATGGTCTGTTATATTTCAATTTTTCAGCCGAACCTCGCCGAAAAATTTACCCCTGTCCTGTCCTTTAATTTAGCCGAGGAACGCCTCTTTTGACTTTTTGCATCTTTTTATCTGCCTTTCGGCTTTCAAGACGCTATTTTGTAAAAGGTTGATCAAAGGCCTACTGCTTGATATTTGCGCATAATCCGTAGGCGACTTTTGCACACTGATAATATAGCATATGTTAAAAAACAATGCAAATTTTTTAAGAATTGTCTGTAAAGGACATTTTTTCTTAAACAATAAATTTTTATTTATTTCGCGAAGCATGTTTCTATATATTTCAGGATAAAATTGTGGATAACTTTCTTGTCCCGGTCTAGAAAGTTATCCACATCATTGTCCTTTACTTGTCCTTTACAGGTGATAGAATATCCGAAGGGGAAAATTCCAAAGGGTCAAAAAAAGAGACCAAGGAGTTTCCCGAATAGTTCTTTGAGAAGAGGTCGCACAACTCTGCTAAAGATTTGTTCCACAAAAAATAAACAGAGGACATTCTGAAAATACATTCCCAAATTTTTCTATCTTTCGGATGATATTTTTCAGCAAATGAATCCTCAAAACCAGTTCTTTCCATAGTTCTTTAAGTTCTCTCGGAACAAAATCTTTTCTCCTTTTTCTAAACCGCTCTAGGCACAAAAATCTCCTTGCCGACGAGCGGTTTTATTATGGATGATGATTAAATGTGGAACGGACGCAGATAGACGCAGAAACAAAACCCCTTTCAGCCTTAGGCTGAAAGGGGTTTTAACTTGCAACTTTTAACTTTAATCTTTCAACTTATTTAACGTAGTACTTTTTTCTTATCTCTCCAATATCCTTTTCTTCTTCTTTTTCTTTTCTCTCCTTCCCCTCCTCTCCCAGTTTTTTTAATTCTTTTTCGGGTAATTTATCAAGCTCCATAACTCTTTTTTGCATATATTCTTCAGTGTTTTTGCCAGGATTATCAAGTACTTCTTGAAGTAATGCGTTTAGAATGAAGCCTATTTTTGGTCCAGGCTGGCATTTGAGGGTTTCCATAATGCCATTTCCGTCAATTTTAAGCATTCCGACCGAAACAGGATCTCGCATTACTTCCTCAATCATAGATTGGTATTTACGGAGCCTATAAGGCTCTTCTTTGGGTCTTCCCATGCCGATTCGGTCGGAGATGCGCACGTTGATTAAATCCCATATATTTTCATGGCCTACCTTTGCCAGCAATCTTCGGACAGCCGAAAGCGTAATTTGCTCCGTATCGGAGAAAAACATGTGCCACCTTACAAGTTTTGAAACTTTCTCAATGACTTTTTTGGGAAATTTAAGATTATTCAAAGCTTTCTCGGCAATTTTTGCCCCCACCACTTCGTGTCCGTAAAATGTCCATTTTTCTTTTTCTGGGGCCGGCCTGGCTGTTTTAGGTTTTCCGATATCATGAAGAAGTACGGCTAAGCGTACCTCCAGAGGCATTTTTTTGTCTGCGCTATGTTGTACTGCCCTAAGAGTGTGTTCCCAAACATCATAAATATGTTCTCCTCCTTGAATAACTCCCTTTCCTTTTGCTAATTCGGGCATAATATAAGGCAAAACACCAAACTCCTCAGCCATTTTTAAGCCTTCCCAAGGCATGTCTGACATAACAATCTTAGCAAACTCATCCCTAATCCTCTCTTTAGCTATATTCTCTAAGTTTTTAGCCAGTTTTTTTATAGCCTCCTCTGTTTTTTGGTCAATTTCAAATCCTAATTCGGCGGAAAGACGAATGGCTCTTAGAATTCTAAGAGCATCCTCGTTAAACCTGTCTTCCGGCTCCCCTACTGTCTTTATTATTTTTTCTTTTAAATCTTTTTGCCCTTCAAAAAGATCAACAATTTCCGTTTCGTACTCATTTTCCTCAATTTCTTTTTGAAGTTTGATTGCGATAGCGTTTATCGTGAAATCCCTTCTTTTTAAGTCTTCTTCAAGGTTTTTGCTGAATGTTACAGTGTCCGGATGCCGATTGTCGGAATATTTTGCTTCAAGTCTGTATGGCGTAACTTCAACGTATTTCAATGTTTCATCTTCGGTATCTTTAAATTCAACCCCGACTGTTCCATAATCGTTTTCATAAAAAGTATCTGGGAAAGTAGAAATAATTTCTTTCGGTGTGGCATTTGTAGTTACATCCCAATCTTTAGGCTTTCTCCCCAAAATCAAATCTCGCGTACATCCGCCGATCAAATACGCTTCAAAACCCTTGTTTTCCAAGGTTTTTACGACACTAACTACCTTTTTGGGGATTAAAAATACATTCTTATCCATTTTTTGGTGCTCTCGGCAGGGCTTGGTCACGAATATTTTTCTCGCCGCCCGTCTGCCATCGCTATGCTCAGGCATTAGCGGGCAGGTCGCTCGAAAAATTTCTCGACCCCGCCTCATTAAAATTTTCTGCCTGCCCGCCATTGCCAAGTCTTAGGCTTTGGCAGGCGGGGTGAAAATTTTAATTCCGGCTTTCAAGTCTTTTGCCTTGAATTATGAATTCAGTGCTCTCGGCAGGACTTGAACCTGCAACATCAGCTTCGAAGGCTGGTATGATATCCATTTCACCACGAGAGCAAATTAATTTATACATACAAAATAATACGTCAATTTTCTCAAAAAACCAAACTTTTGAAGTTATCCACAAAACCGAACTTCCGTGATAATCTAGATATGATATAGTTGTATTTATGCGAAATGATAAAGAAACTGCTTTTAAATTAAGAAAAACTGGTAAGAGCTACAGAGAAATCAGATCCCTCTTAAGCGTTCCTTTAAGCACTTTGTCAGACTGGTTTAGAAATCAAAAATGGTCTAACAATTTGGCTATGGAGTTGGCCGAAAAATCTAAAACCAAATCAACCATCAGATTGAAAGAACTTAGTAGAATTAGAGGCGAGCATTTGGATAAACTTTACAAAGAAGCCGAAATAGAGGCCGTACAGGAGTTTCAGGAACTAAAATATCACCCACTTTTTATAGCTGGCGTGGTAATTTACTGGGGCGAAGGAGATAAAGTTGGCCGTGGAGCATTTCGTGTTACCAATTCTGACTCAAGTATGTTAAGATTGTTCGTAGATTTTTTGATAAAAGTTTGTCGAGTTGATCAAAAAAGAATTAGATTGGGATTAATTCTTTATCCAGACATAGACCATGAACAGGCTGTTAACTATTGGTCTAGAGAAGTCGGTCTTGATAGGAGTCACTTCACCAAGTGTGTTGAAATCACGGGTAGACATAAAACGAAACGATTAAAATACGGAATATGCCTCGTAAGCTTTTCGTCAACGTACTTGAAGTGTAAAATGATGGTGTGGATAAAGCTATTATCTCAAGAACTTATTAAAATGTAGGTTGCGGGTATGGTCCAATGGTAGAACAACCGGTTGCCAATCGGTTAATGTGAGTTCGATTCTCACTACCCGCACTGTTACCCTCCGCGAGTGGTATTCCACGAGTTGAAGGGCTTTCCCAAGAATGTTTTCTAGGACATTAAGACAAAAATCAAAGACAAGGGAAAACATATTGATACCGTCTTGTCATTCTCTCTTCCCTAATAAAACAAGAAAAATATAGGGAAAATTGTACAAAACTGTGGATAACCCTGTGCACTATGTGCATAAAGGACTAATTCAGTTTCATATGAAACATCAAGGAAGGTGATTACCATTTACTTTAAAAATGGCTTTAAATAAGGTTTTTAAAGGTAAAAGACAGGGAAAAATCATAAAAACTTAATTATCTGACCTATAAATCATTGTTTCACGTGAAACAATGAAAAAGTAGGTTACACGGGAAACATTTATGAATAATAAAAAGGTTGATTCGGCAGTTAAAGCTATAAACATCGGAAAATAAAAGTTTTAAATGGATTTCAAAAGATGAATTCCTGAATGGAGAATACTCCAAAGATCGTTCAAATTCTAGTCTCGGGGATTTAATAGAAAACTTGAACATTTAGATGTTTCATATGAAACATGGAAGAAAAGAAGTTTTCAAAGAAAGAAATAGGAAAAAATGGGGAGGATGTAGCGTGTAAGTTTCTCGTGAAACAAGGTTTCTCCATTGTTACACGGAATTATTGGAAGAAATGGGGCGAAATTGATGTGGTGGCGAAAAAAGACAGTCTTTTGCATTTTGTAGAGGTAAAAACAGTTTCCCGTGAAAATTTGGAAGGTAGGCAGGGAAGTGTTTCATATGAAACATTGGATAATTATAGGCCGGAGGATAATGTTCATACGTGGAAACTTGAAAGATTGAGGAGGGTAATTCAAACTTATTTGCTGGCTGAATGCCGAGAAGGAGAGAGCTGGCAGTTTGACATCATTACTGTATTCCTAGATATGGATAACAAAAAGGCTAGAGTTCACCTTATGAATGACATTGTCCTTTAGATTTCATAAAGGACAAATTTTTAAACTATTATATAAAACCGATAAATGTTATAATTTAATTAATGAAATTTTGTAAATACTGCAATAAATACTATGACGAAAAGGAATTTGGAGTAGCAAAAACTACTCCAACTAAAGTTTACCGAAGGTTAAAGTGCAGGTTTTGCTATCAGGAGACGAAGAATACACTGACTGCTAAAAATAAACAATGGGTCGTTATAGGCCATTAAAAAAGGTACCGTAATCGATACGGATAGGCCATAAATG
>CAYGHQ010000016.1:0-20942 GCA_964349845.1 uncultured Candidatus Saccharibacteria bacterium | reverse complement strand
GGAGAAAAGGGGGAAAAAGAAAAGAAGGAAAAAAAGGGGGGGGAAGGTAAAAAAGGGAAAAAGAAAAAGAAAAGCGGAACTGTGGAAGTCAGGCCTCGGGGATGAAAATAAACAAAAACTGTGGAGGCCTGACTTCGGGGAAATGGGAACTGTGGTAAATTATTTCCCACCCCTCTGCCTCGCAGACTCGGCTTCTCCCCTCTAAAGAGGGGAGATGGGGGACAAAGAAGTTATCAACAGCCTTTTATTTTTGAAAATGAGATATAATTATTTCTGAATAATGCCTAGTTTATGATACTCGGGGCATTTTGTGTTTAGGCTGATGAACTTCTCCTCAATGAATTTTTTCGGAGTTAAAAAATTTAAAAACAAAAGACTGCCGGTTATTTTGGCGTGGGTCTTTTTGCTGTTTTTGGCTGTAGGTTATTGGCTAAGTCATCCTGATTTTGCGGAAGCGGTAGCGGTCGGCGGAAGCTACAGCGGAACAGGTCATGTGAACTGTAATCCTCTTTTCCACGCGGACGATCATTCCGGCTCTGTTTCGCTTAACACGTCTCCTAGCCTTATTCTTCCTGGAAATTCCAAATCCTATCTTTCAAATAACCCGATTCTTGATGCTTATGGAAAAACAGATAACAGGTTCTATGAATTGGGAGCTAATTTTCAGAACGCCGTATATAACAATTTATTGTTATCAACTACTAATTGGAATGGTCCGGGTTTTCTTGAACCGGGTTTTACCTGCGAGTGGAACAATTATCAAGGCGAAGCGGTAGCGAATGGATTATCCGCGGTTATCGGGAATGGAATGAGAGGAGCGCTTGTGGCAAGAGGGTATGGAGGGAAACTTGATGATGTGTATAGCACGGAAGACCTGCTTTTTGTTGATTCGGCGGCAGTTGGAACTAATCCTGTAGTCTGGTCGGGGACGCATTTTACCAGTGCGTCAGGAAACACGGAGGCTAAAAGCACAGTAACAGGAACAGCTGGAACAAGTGTTATCCATACAGAACCTCTCTATGCCATAGGTGTTTTTGCCGACCCCTTGGGATCGGCAAACCTGGAGCCGGGGGTTATTTATGCTTCAAGTTGCGGGGCAACCAGCAATTATCGGTATTCATCGGGTATCCCGGGATTCGCTTCTTCCGCTTCGGAATCAAGAATGCTTACTTCAAGCGACAGCGTTCCCCCGTATAAATTAACTCTGCTTTCAAGCAATCCTGCTTCCAGTTATTTGGAGGCGGACGTAAGATACATCAGTGGTAGGACTGTCCGGTACTATGATGTTCCGCAAAAGGCGGTGGATTTGGGGATATGTACCCTCATTGATCCGGCTGTCGGCATGGATTTGAGGAGGGAGTACAATTGTAATTTGGGCGTAAATCCGTCGGTGGCTAATATCCAGACTTTAAACGACAGGATAAATTATTACCGGAATCTTCCATTGGTGCCGGACGGAACGTTGAACGCAGAGATAGTAAACTTTAACGTGGTTGAAGCGCCTTTGCCTATTTATCCGTGGCCGGCTACTAAAGAAGACGCATTGGCGGAAGAAGACGTAATGTTTAACTGGGCGTCCCAAGTGCCAGCCACTTTAGTGGAGGTGAATTGTCCCAGTTCTTCTATTACGCAAGGAGGAGGAAGCTGTACTCTGCCTCCGCTCATAACAAGCTTTACGGTCAACGGATCATCTGTTTTTCCGGTGAGTATTCCCGAAGGCGGGAGCGCTACTATAAGGTGGAGTTCACAGAATGCCAGCTCTTGCGCCGGAGAAGGATTTAACACGGGAGGAAGCACGAGTAATACGACAGGAGTAATAGTTTCAAACATATCAAGCAATCAGAGTTTTAAGCTGACTTGCCAGTCAAGCAATGTTTTGTGCGCCGTTGATACGGATAACGCTTCTTCGGAAGTTGTGCCCGTAGCTCCTTCCCGGCCCGTTATTACTCCGGGAGCATGCATTAATGATCCGTCCGCTTTGGGGCGGGTAACGGTTTCGTGGAATGTTGTTTCTACGGCCGTAAGCTACAAGCTATATATAGACAGAAATTTATTTGATTCATTAGGAAATTCGCTGGCAAGAGTTGAGGTGATAAATTCCGGCACATCTTATCCCCATACAAGCTTACCTTCGGGAAGTCTTCATACTTATGAGGTTAAGGCGGTGAATGGGGCGGGGAAGGAAAGCGCTCTTTCTTTGTCTGCTACCGCAACTTCTCCTGTTTGGTGCGATGTAAGCGTTTCTTGTACCGGAGCCCCGGCTTCAATTCTCGTGGGAGGAGGGGCGACATGGACAACATTGGGCGCGACGGGCATTTCCGGGGATTATAATTATTCATGGAGAGATAGTGATAGCCATACGCAGGTAGCTGGGATTAGCAAGAATTTTCCTGCCACTTACAATTCTTCGGGAGCAAAAAGCGCGTGGGTGACGGCTATCCATATTGCTTCGGGAAAATCTAGCGGGGAGAAAGCTTGCGGAAACGCGGTTACTGTAACTGTTCCGGCTTTTGAATACTCTCTCTCTAATTCGGGAAATATATCCGTTACGCAAGGCCAGTCCGGAACAAACACAATTACGGCCACTTTGGTTAATGGCGTCGCTCAATCTGTCGCGCTCTCTGTTTCATCTGTTCTTCCTGCCGGCGTATCGGCGTCTTTTGCGCCGAATTCGGTTACTCCTACCGCAGGGAGCACTTTGACTCTTACGACAACGGCAAGCACTCCTGTCGGGACATACGGCATAACAGTTAGGGGGGACAAAAATTCTACAAATAACACAACAAACTTTACTTTGACTGTTATGCCAGCTGTGCCTGCAACGGTTCCTTTTGTGGTGGGTCAGTGCGGACTTGATGTTAACGATGGAAAAGGATCATTTAGATGGACACGAGCCGCGACAGGATTAGGAATTGATTTCTATGAAATAACAAAAGATGCGGAAGCTCCAGTAACCATGAATTTTAGCAGTTGCGGAGCAACTTGTTCTTTTGATGATAGGGGGGTTGTTAATTCCAACCATTCTTATAAAGTTCGTGCTCACGGAGTAACTGGATATTCCGCAATGACTGTATCAGTAAATGGGACACTATCGGACTTGTGTGGTGACATAAATGCAACTTTAAAAATTAATTTGGACCCAAATCCGGTTGTTTCAGTTGCTTACGGAGAAAATCCTACCTTAACATGGACAACGACCAACAGCCCGACAGAATGCCATTCCACCGCTGGAAGCGGGACATGGTGGGGGCCGGCTAATAAAACAAAAAGCGCGACAGCCGGGCCGACATCTGAATCTCCGGGCGCAATAACATCTTCTAAAACTTACTTTATAAGCTGTAGTAAGCTGTTGTCTTCAAACGGATCTGTTCAAAGAAGCGTTACAGCTAACGTCAAACCCCCCGCCCCCGATATCACCACATCCGTTTCTCCCGGATGCGATTCTTCGGGGAATACAAAAATAAAAGTGGAGTGGAATCTTCCGGACGACACTTCGGATTCTGTACGAAGCGAAGTTTTGGCGTGGAACACATTCCCGAACGCTCCCTATACTTTGACGATTGATGGAGGAACTACCGTAAAAAGCATTGACCCGGGAGTCGTCTGCAATGCTTCGGGGTACTGCTATTATGAGCATACTGTTCCGGCTGACGGAAGCGTTATTCCAATTCCTTTGCCTCACAGATATGATGTCTACGCAGAAAGCGCTATCGGTCAATCGCCTGTTGCGACAGCGTTTAGATCGGCCGGTTCATGCCCCGCTCTCTCCGCTACGTGCGCCGTTTCCCCCAATCCCATAAAAAATCACGAGTCTACAGTCTGGCAGGTTACGAATGTGACAGGAGGCACGGGTGTTTACTCTTTTGATTGGAGCGGAAATAACGCCTTTGGAACAGCCGTTCATCTTTTCGGAAACCCTCTTCCTCCCCGGCAGTACGATCTTTCCAATCCTTCCGTCGCTGAAACAAAAGCCGACGCCACAGTTTCAATCTCTTCACCGAATTCCCATCTTCCGGCGAAAGTGATTTTCTGCCCGACCCTTACCATAAATCCACAGCCGTCAGTCCAAGCCAATTTAAGCGTCGTTCCTTCCTGCGTCGCGTACAATAACCCGGCAACTATTTCCTGGAATTCCGGAACTCCGGAGCCGACAGCTTCTTCCTGCACAAGCCCGAATTTTTCCACGGGAAACGCTGTTTCCGGATCGGTAGGCACGGGCAATCTGACTTCTCCCCGGACATATAATCTTTCCTGCGCCAATTCTGGCGTAACAACGAATGCCACTCCCGTTACCGTGGATGTCGGTCCCGCTACTCCCGTTCTTTCGTACACGGCCGGAGCTTCGGGAAGCGGGCTTGTTACGCTCTCATGGACTTCTGTCGCAAACGCCACAAATTACACTCTTTACAGATTTAATCCTGATACAACCCCTTCGGCAGTCTTTACATCAGGATTTACCTGCGGACCTGTCGGAGGGTCTTGCACTTTTGCCGACAATATCGGCGTCAGCGCCACCTATGATTACAAAGTTGACGCGGAAAAAGGCGGATGCGCAACTATTGCTTCAAACAGAATTACGGTAATCTCACCTCCCAACCCAGTCATAACGGGAACATGCTCTCTTTCTCCAACAAGTATTCCATTCACTTCTTCCGCCACTTGGCAGTTGTCCGGAGTTTCCGGAGGAAACGGGACATATTCTTTTGCTTGGGAAGAAAGAAAGAACGCGGAAGCATATGCTCCGACCGGAGAGGTCACTTCTTACTCGGGCGGGCTTTGGATTGTTCCAAAACCTTATCTTTTGGGGGGGCCTTATACTATTGATAGGAAGGTTACCATTAGTTCCCTAGGATCAGTGAATGTTGTGAAAACTTGTCCGCAACTTTCCGTTTATGGAGGACAAACTTCCTGCAATGTTACTTCGGATAAATCCACTCTCAATTACAATGATCCGGCGGATAGGCCGACTTTAACATGGGGTCCAATCAATCCTTTTCCCGCCAACACCACTTCCTGTAATGTTTCCGCTATTCCCGCTGACGCATCGTGGGCTAGTCCTCCCGCGGTGGGTGTAAGTGGAAATTGGATGGTAAGCCCGATAAATAATACGGTGACAAAAAGTCTGTTTAGAACTTACACCATAAGCTGTCCGGCGACAGCGGGAAGCCTTCCCAATCCATGTACGAATTTTGTGGTTATTGGATCAAAACCGCCCCAGCCTTCTTTGACTGTTACATCTCCGTCTGTGGCTTGTATCAATAATCCTACCGGGGACATTACGGTAACTTGGAATAAAATCACCACTCCGTCTGGAATTGCCGACTCGTATGAATTAACCATAGACGGGGCAACAACAATCAGTACGGCTACTACACCTCTTAATCCCGATCTTTCTTGCACATCCACTGCCTGCACTTTCACTCATCGCAATCTCGGGGCTAATACTAACCATTCGTATCAACTTATTGCCAGAAATGGGAACGGGGTTTCTCCCGCCTTTACTGATTGGGGGGACATACCTATCCAATGCGCTCCTCTTCCAGTCGCCACATGTTCCATAACTCCGACAACTCCGGTGGCTTACGGGGCGAAATCATCAATTATTTGGTCATCAGTCGGAGCGTCATCCTGCTCCAGTTCAGATTTTGCCACGGGCGGGCTTGCGACAAAGGGAGCTCCGGGAATTTTGACAAACAACGGCTTTACCGCTATTTCCAATACTATAAATATGAATTGTCTGAAAGATCCGGCTTTGGCGTCCGCGGACGCTTCTTGTTCGGCGACCGTAAATGTAAAACCAGCCTCTCCGACTTTGAATACTCCGACAGTAGGGGCATGCGGAACGCAAACGGTAAACCTCTCCTGGCAGAAAGGCGGAGTGGGAGGAGTTGATTTGGCGGATTATTATCAGATAGTTTTGGATAATGTTGTTTTGCCTGCTGGAATTTTTGCCACAAATAGTCCAGTTATTCTTCTTGACGCTGGCGATATCAACCACAAGTTTGAAGTTTTGGCTCACAATACCCACGGAGATTCGGTAAAATCAAATGCCCAGTTTTTAAATGGGCCGACTCCTTGTCCGACCAGCGTAAATCTCAAATTTGAGAATTCCGAAGGTCCTGTTTCTGTCTCTTCCGGCGCTTCCGGAAATCTTACTTGGACATCTCAAAATGTTTCGGGTTGCTTCATAACCTCAACTTTGGCTTTAGCTGGTTTTCCGAAAAATGGGTTAACGCCGGCTGATAGCGTTGGTAGCGGAGCTCTTACCGGTCCTGCCACTTACAGATTTAGAATTACTTGCGATACTCTCGCTTTAGCGAATCCCCCGGCTACCGTGACAGATTTTGTGGATGTTGTTGTGGCCGCGCCGCCTGTCATTGTCGGGGAAATTGGCTGTACCCTTAACGCTAATTCACCCGTTGTTCTCTATGGCACAAGTCCTACTCTCACTTGGACGACAAGCGGAAATCCGGATTCTTGTATTGCCTCGGGAGGAAGCGGGACATGGACAAATCCTTTAAATGTGAAAAACGCGGGGGGAGGAAGCGAATCCCCCGGCTCTATTTTTGCCAACACAACATACAATCTTACTTGCTCCAAAGCGGGCGCGCCGAACAGTCCCTACACCTGTGGAGCGACTGTCGCGGTAAAGCCGGCAGTATCTCTTTTTGTTGATCCTGTCCTCGCGGTTGCAGACGCCGACTCCGTCGTTTCCTACCGGGGCTTTCCGACTTTGACATGGCTTTCGGGAGGAACGACAGGGGCAAATCCTTGCGCTATTTCCTCATCTCCTTTTAATGTTCACTGGGATGGAAATACGGTTCCCAACGGCACGTGGAATTGGCAGATTGATTATCCGGCTGACGGATTGATTACAAAAACTAACAGTTTCAGTATTCGCTGTTCTAATGGTCCGGTAAATTCCAACACGATAACCAAAATAGTCGGAGTCAAACCTCCGGCCCCCGTTATTACGGCAACAGGCCCTTCCGTCTGCGGAGCGTCGGGGACTATAAATGTTTCTTGGACAAAAACTCCCGTGGCTGTAACCGAATTTTATGAATTCAAAGAAAACGGAGTTGTAAGGACAGCTTTAGCGGACTGTTCCGGAGCAACATGCGTTTATTCCCGCGTAGCGGAGGCCAACGAAGCTCATAATTTTACTGTTACCGCCAACAATAAATATGGAGCCTCTCCGGAAGCCTCGGCCTATTTCATAATGCCCGACACATGCCCGTTTAATGTCAGCTGTTCCGCCACGCCTTCTTCAATAACTTCCGGAAATTCCGCTGTCTGGACAGCCACGGCTTCCGGAGGAACGGGAACATATTCATACAGCTGGGGCGGAGTTGTCGGAAGCGAGCACAATCTTTCAAATACGACAGCTGGCACATTAAGCACTCCGTCAATAACTTACACTCTCTCCGGTTCTACGGCTGAAACCAAAACAGCCACGATTAACGTTACTTCCGGCGGGGTAACACAGCCGGCTTCCTGCATTCTTACCGTAACCCCGGCGAGCGCCAGTTGCGACATAAACCCGACTTCTCGGTATGTCTATTACGACGACTTCGCAAATCTTCCCCAAATAACATGGACTGGCACAAATGTTTCTTCGTGCTGGAGCTCAGCTTATTGCGGAAGCGGAAGCATTGCGGGAGTGGATACCCCTTCGGGATCGGCCACTCTTCCCGCCCAGAATAAAAATACTGTCTGCTGGACCGGAGGGCAGTATGGATATTATAGAATTTCCTGCAATGCCAAACCCGGCTATTCTCCCGCTACCCCTTATTGCGGAACTTACACGTATATCCGCCCGCAAGCGCCGAATGTTTCAATCTCCTCTCTTAGAAAGTGCGGAGATACCACGACGAACAGTATTGTCGTTTCTTGGGATCCGACAGCTCTCACTTCCTCTTACCGGATTTACAAAGACTTCAGCGCTACGCCTCTTGTTGTAAACGGATCGTCTATCATAACCGGCACCTCGGTAACTCTTCCAAATAGCGGAGGATCCCACACTTACGATGTCCGGGCTGTGAATTCTTACGGAGAGTCTCTGCCTTCTTTTGAAGCCACTCGCACTTCGGTCAGAACTTTTGACGGCACAAGCTCTCTTTGCAATCTCAATGTTTCCTGCGTTCCGGAAGAAGGGGGAGCGGTAACTTCAAACGACGGCTTCATAAACTGCGGAGCGGGAAATTTAAATTGTTCTCGCGGGTACAATTGGAACAGTTCCGTAACTTTAACGAAAAGTCCGGCTTCCGGATTTATCCATGGCGCTTGGGGAGGAGTTTGTGTCGGAATATCGGGAAATTCCTGTTCAGTTATTATGGATGATGATAAGTCCGCTAGTTGTGTTTGGACTTCAAACCCCAATCCTATCGGAGATATCAAGGTGAAATGGACGCCGGCTGGAGAGCCGGCAAATATAAGTATCGATGGAGGGGCAAATTCCTCGGCAAATCCGACAACTGTCTTTGGTATTTTGGCTGGCATCCATTCGGTGTCAGTTCCTTCTATTGCCGGAAGAGCCATTACGGTTTCTGTGAAAGAATGTACGACAACATCGGAAGTGTCTTGCGGGTCCGTGTCTTCCGTTGTTCCAACGAATATTGGCGGAAGGCAGACTGTTTTTGTTAATGTCAATGCTGACAAAGCTTCTGTTATTGAATTTGTATATTTGAGCGCGGTTGGCAGTGTCATAATCCACCAGGAATTCGTGGGAGGCTCTCCTTTTGTCCAGTCTCGTTTGGATTCTAATCCGTCCATAATCGCCAATCCCAACCAATACGGCAATGTTCTCGTCGGGGATAATCATAAAGCTTATTCAAGCGACGCTGGAGCATATAACATAACTGCCAAAAAATGCGTAAATGACGCAGTCGCCAATTGTTTGGTTGCGGATCGGGCTTCGGCCACTGTGTCCGCGGAAGGGGTAGATAAATATGTTTCTCTTTCCGCCAACAATGACGTTCAGGCAGGAAGATTTACTCACGTTACTTTCACTTATACTAAAAAAACACTGGCAGTAACCTGCTCTGCCGCACCCGATCCTGCCGGTATCGCGGAAAATGTAAATTGGACATCAACCGCATCTGGCGGCGTTGCTCCTTACGCATACTCATGGAGCGGGACAGCTATTACGGATGCGGGAAATTCTCCGGCAACCAACAATTCTAGCTTTACCTCATGGTATGCGTCCGGAGGAACAAAGCAGGCTTCTCTTTCGGTAACTTCAAGCGATGGGATTTCCGGTTTGGCCTCTTGTCAAGTTGCGGTCGGAGAAACATGCTCGACATCTTGCAATCTTTCTTCTTTGGCCGGCGGGGCGCTTGCGGCCGATCAGCCGGCAAAGTGGAGTTCCCTTTCCTCCTGTTCGGCCGGGAGCTCTTACTCTTACAGCTGGACAAAAGGAGGCTTGCCTTTGGGCTCAACTCCCACCGAGTCGGTTACGGTTGATAATGCCGGATATCCAGCCGGAGTCTATGTGGAAGGAACAGTAAACTTAAGCTGTATACGGAACGGAGTAGCCGTCTGTTCAAAGAACGCTTCCTGCGGAGCAACGCCTTCCGGAGCGCAGTCTATTTCCTGCTCCATAACTCCCAATGTGATTGAATACAATAAGCCAACTAACGTTTCTCTCTCCATAACTAACCCCAACAATATCTGGGGAGTAAAATACTTCACCTTTACTCTGCCGGGAGGCGAATTTCCGGGATGGTCATTTGATTATGGCGGTGTTAATTACACCGGCTTCGGATCACCGATAAATCTTCCCGGTGTTCCCTTTACTCCCCCTCCCACTCCTCAAATTGCGGTTGATTACGTCATTGGAGGCGGTTTCCTCAATCCTTACGGATGTTCAAACTGCGAGTATGGTATTAACGTCAAAGCCCATGATCAGGATAATTTCGTAATCGGGGAAGGAAACTGTAAATTTGCTTTTACACCGCAAGCTCCGGCTCTTTCTCTGACAGTGGCGGAAGAGAGCGTGGGGCTTTGGGGAGATTGCAGTTCCGGAGGAGAATCAATCAATGTTGATCCCGGAGAGGGAGTAACATTCTGCTATTCAAAGACCAATATCCTTGCCAACACTTGTTCTTTCTGGAGCGAGGATAATAACGTCGATCCGGCCACCAACAGGATAATGCCGAAGACCGCAATTGGAGACTGGAGAAGGCCGGCGAGCGAGTTTCCGACCCGCGAAGTTTTGACTTCCGCTGTTCCCGGCACCTACACATTAAGATGCCAGGGGGCGGATTTGAGCTTTATAACCGATTCTGTGACGGTCAACGTAAATTCCACTCTGGAAGTTCAACATACCGTTGATCTCCGAGTAAACGGAAAAGAACCGATTGATGAACCGGTAACGATAAATTACGGAGATATCATACAGATAGGCTGGGCGACTTTGCAAATGTCCGTTGATAATATGTGCGAGAGCAGTATGACCGAAGGAGGAGATGCGACTTGGACGGCGTTTCCGACGAGAAAATCAATTCCTCCGGGGCCATGGAACGATCCTCCTTTGATTTCTCCCATAACAAGCACAAATACCAATCCGGACGCCAGCACGGAATACGCGACATATAAAATCACTTGTACTAAAGCTGGATTCCCCGATGCTTCCGATACCGTCCGGGTCAAAGTTAACAATATTTCCTCCGGATACAATATTCAAAGCGGGACGAAAATATACATGAATTACATCCGCGGAGGAGGGCAGATTACGTCAACTAAAGCCAATATTACTGTGGGGAATATCTTCAACTTTAATACCAACGTGAGCATGTCAAACGTGACTATCTCTCCAAAGTCGGCAACGCTTCCCGCCGGAGTAACGGCTACGAGCATTACCTCTTCTCCGAACACAGCGGGAACGATGGTTGTAACCGATGCCCTAGGGCCGTCCAACTATTCAGTTAAGCCCAACTTTGCCGACCACACCAATTCCGCTTCCGTAACTTCCACTATCACGCCGGCTATGTTCGGAGACGATAAAGGTCTGGATTTTTCGGTAACGTCCGACAAGCCTCTTCCAGTTGGGGAATACGACATAACCTTCTCAGGCAGGGACGCTATGAATGCCCTCCCCGCGAAACCTGTCCAGATTTTGCTTATTGTCCGCGAGATAACACCGCAGTATGAGGAATTTTAGAGTAGCCACTAAAAAATCCGAAGCACGAAATCCGAAATACGAAACAAATCCCGTCCGCCCTTGCGGATCCGCGCAGGCGGAAAAATGGAGAAAATTCAAAATCCAAAACAATATGATTTGGAAGAAAGGACTTTTAAATTTGCAAAAAATGTAAGGCTATTTATCAAATCTTTACCCAAAACAACAGCAAATTTTGAAGATGGAAAACAACTTATAAGGTCGTCCGGCTCTGTGGGAGCAAATTACATTGAAGCTAATGAAAGTTTAAGCAAAAAAGATTTTTTGATGAGAATAAAAATTTCCAGAAAAGAAGCTAAGGAGTCCAGATATTGGCTGAATTTAATTGATACTTTAGGAGATAAAGATTTGGAAGAAACAAGAAAGAATTTAGAAAAAGAAGCTAGCGAACTTATGATGATTTTTAGTTCAATTATGAGAAAAAGCGAGTAGGTATTTAGGTTTGGGTTATTTGAATTTTCGGGATTTGACTTTGTTTGTTTCGAATTTCGTGCTTCGGATTTCGGATTTTTAATTTAGCGGACATTACTGCTTATTACTTTAAGTTAAACCACAAAATGTTCATAGAGGAGACACAGTTAAGAGACTTCATCAAAGATTCCGGCGTGGTGTCGCGGGGGGATTTTTACGAGCTTCAAAAGGAAGCTGACAAGAAAAAGGAAAGCATGGGCTCTCTTCTTGTCGGGCAGGGGAAAATCACGGATGACGATCTTAGGCGGATGCAAGCCTACATTTTGGGCATTCCTTTCGTGGATTTAAAAAGCCAGAAAATAGGCTTTGAAGTTCTTTCTCTCATACCCGAGCCTATCGCCAGAAACCACAACATTATAGCGTTCAAGAAAGACAATTCCGCCCTGGAGGTGGCTATGCTTGATACCGACGATCTGGCCGCTATTGACTTCGTCAAGAAAAAAGTCGGCCTTAAAATCCTGCCCCGCCTTACCGATGCCGGCTCAATTAAATCCGCCCTTCTTCAGTACCAGAAAAGCCTCAAGGTTGAATTCGGGGACATTATTCAGAAAGAGAGCATGGCCCTCAGGAATATTCCCGATCTGTCGGGAGACGAGAATTTAAGCGCGAGCGATCTTAAAAAACAGGCTGAAGATTTTCCCGTAGTTCGGATAGTGGACACTCTCTTGAAGCATGCCATTCTCCAAAAGGCTTCAGACATACATATTGAACCCATGGAAAACGATCTTGTGGTGCGATATCGCATAGACGGAATTCTTCATGACGCCATGATGCTTCCCAAAAAAGCTTCGGGGAGCATTACGGCCAGGCTCAAAGTTCTCTCCAATTTGAAGCTGGACGAAAAAAGGCTTCCTCAAGACGGGCGCTTCAAAGTTGAAGCGGAAGGGGAAAAAGTTTCTTTCCGCGTTTCCATCCTGCCCACTTATTTCGGGGAAAAAACAGTGATGAGGCTTCTTCGCGAAGGGGCATCGGGATTTACCCTGGAAGCGGTGGGTTTCCACGGAGAAACTTTGGAGAGAATTCATGCCGGAATGAAGCAGAAAACGGGAATGGTTTTGACCACCGGCCCCACGGGTTCCGGTAAAACCACCACCCTTTATACCATTCTTGATCTTTTGAATGTTCCCGAAGTCAATATTTCCACCATTGAAGACCCTGTTGAATATCAGATGCCTCGGGTCAATCAGACCCAGGTGAAGCCCGAGATAGGATTCACTTTCGGATCGGGGCTTCGGGCGCTTGTAAGGCAGGATCCCGATATTGTCATGGTGGGGGAAATCCGGGATAACGAAACGGCTTCTCTCGCGGTTAACGCGGCCTTGACGGGGCATCTTGTCCTTTCCACTTTGCATACCAATTCGGCGGCGGGAGCGATACCCCGGCTTCTTGATATGAAAATAGAGCCCTTTCTCATGGTTTCCACCTTGAATGTGATAATAGCTCAAAGGCTTGTCCGGAAGCTTCTTCCGAACAAGGAAAAATACTTTTTGAGCAAAGCGGGGGTGTCCGCTCTTCGGAAAACTGTGGATTTGGACAATGTGATGAAAAACCTTATAGCCGAAAAAATTCTTCCCAAGGAAATGGATTGGGAAAAAGTGCCTTTTTACCGCCCGAAACCCACTCCCGAATCAAAAGACGGATACGCCGGAAGGCTTGGCATAAGCGAAGTGGTCAGAAATTCTCCGGCTATCAAGGAGCTCATAATGAAGGGGGCGACGGCGGGAGAAATAGAAAAGCAGGCCAAAGCGGAAGGAATGATGACAATGATAGAGGACGGAATATGGAAAGCGGCGGCGGGGATAACGACGATTGAGGAGGTGATGAGGGTGGTATCGGAATAAATCCAAAATCCGAAGCACGAAAATAAAATTAAGCACGAAATCCGAAATTCGAAATCCGAAACAAATTCTAAGTTTAAATATAAAAAATTCAAAACGAGAACTGTTTTTGTTTAGAATTTTGGATTTTCTTTGTTTTCGGGCTTTGTTTCGGATTTCGGATTTCGTGCTTCGAATTTAAATATTATGGCCAAGTTTAAGTATAAAGCGATAAAACCATCGGGTGAGGCGTACGAAGCGGTCGGCGATTTCGCCGACAAGTTCGCGCTTTATCGCGAGCTTAAGGCGTCCGGCGACACAGTGCTTCATGCCGAGGAGGCCTCCAATAAGCCGGCTTGGAATTTTCGGAATTTAAAATTGCCGTTTTTTGGAGGCGTCAAAATTCAGGAGAAAGTGACTTTCGCCAGAAATTTGGGGGCGATGATTGAAGCGGGGCTTTCTCTTTCCCGTGCTCTAGGGGTTATTGAAAAACAGACAAGAAACGCCAAATTTAAAAAAATCGTTTCAGAAATTCTTTCCCGAATAAGCAAGGGAAAAGAGCTTTCGGAATCTCTGTCGGAATTTCCGGATGTTTTCCCAGCTCTTTTTGTTTCAATGGTAAGGTCGGGGGAGCAGAGCGGAACTCTCTCCCGTTCTTTGAAGGTGGTGGGGGAAGAAATGCAGAACACTTACAATCTGGAAAAAAAGATCAAGGGCGCTCTTATATATCCCGGAGTCATTATGGGTCTTATTATCGTTATCGCTACCATCATGCTTGTTTACGTCGTGCCTTCCATAAGCAAAACTTTCGTAGAGCTTCATGTTGATCTTCCCCTGAGCACGAGAATTATTATCGCCATAAGCGATTTTTTCCAAGCCAACATCATTTCTATCGCTATTTTCACTCCTTTAATTATTTTGGGGGGATTTTATGCGCTTAAAACAGCTAAGGGCAAAAGGCTTCTTGACTCGGTTATTCTTCGGATGCCCATCCTTGGAGAAATGTCTAGGGAAATAAATTCGGCAAGGACGGGAAGAACTCTTTCCACCCTCCTTCTTTCCGGAGTTGATATAGTGATGGCCATAGGTATCGTGATTGATGTCGTGCAGAATACTTATTACAAGGATATTTTGGGCGAAGTTAAAAAATGCGTGGAAAAAGGCTCTCCCATTTCCGAAGTTTTCTCCAAAAACGAAGATCTCTATCCGGTTTTTGTGGGAGAAATGGTGGCGGTGGGAGAGGAAACCGGAAAATTGGGAAATATGCTCTCCGGAGTGGCGGATTTTTATGAAGCTGAAGTGGACCGGAAAACCAAAGACATGTCCTCCATTATTGAGCCTGTTCTCATGATTATTATCGGAGTCGCGGTCGGTTTTTTCGCCCTAGCCATGATCTCGCCGACGTATTCGTTGGTGAATGTAATATAAAATTTCTATTTGGTATTTTAGCGGTATGTGAGAAAGTGAAGCCTTCTTTTTATTTCAAAAATTACCTAATTCACCTAATTACCTAATTTCTAATAAAATTCCCAATTCCCAATAGGGAGAAATGTCTAAAAAAGTCTTTTGAAATTTTGACATTTCATTGGAAATTAGAAATTGGATATTGGGAATTTAAAAGTCTGTCTATATTTCTTTTGCTAATATAGTAATATAAAAGATGAATTTTTTTTTAAAATTTAAAAATAGACGCAAGGGTTTCACTTTCATGGAATTTCTCATTGCCGTTTCCATCGTCGTCCTGCTTTCTCTTTTTACTCTAGGCTCTTTTTACAGTGGAAGCAAAATCAAGCTCTTGGAAAAAGAAACGGAAGAAGTCGTTTCCGTTCTGGAGAAAGCGAGGGCGCAGGCGGTTTCCTCAAAAAACTCTCTCTCTTACGGAGTCTGGCTTGAATCGGGAAGGGCGGTGCTTTTTTCCGGAGATGTTTATAACCCGGCTGACTCTAAAAATGAGGAGAAAATAATTTCTGCTCCGGCCGCGATTAGCGCGTGGACGTTAAACGGAGGCGGGAACAGCATTTTGTTTAAAAAACTTTCAGGAAAGACTGATAATTATGGCACCATAGCTATTCAAGTTCCTGGTGGAAACCCTCTTCTTAAAACCATAAAAATAGAAGCTACCGGTCTCGTGGAAAGCGTTAACTAGAACCAGTTTCAATAAAAATCGCTAAAAATATGATTAAAACGGAATGATTATTTTTACGGAAAATCCCTAAGAAGGGATTTTCCGCCGCTCGGCCACCCAAAAGCTTAAATTTCTACCCGCCCGTACCGAACGGTACGTTCGGGCGGGCTGCAAACTTTGAATTTTCCCTCACGAGAGGTATCTATCGCTCGGTAAAATTCAAAGTTTTCGTAACGAAATTTAAGCTTTTGGCTAAGCCGTTTTTATTGAAACTGGTTCTAATAAAATGAAAATCCGAAAAAATAAAAATTTCCAGAGAGGAATAAGTTTGGCGGAAGTTGTCATCGGGGCGGCTATATTATCGGCCTCTCTTCTTGCTATTTCTCTCGCGTGGAGTTCGTATGTCAAGGCTCTCTCGGGGAACGAGAACAGCATTCAGGCGGGGCATCTTTTGGAAGAGGGAATGGAAGCGATAATCCTTTTTCGCGATTTCGGCTGGGCGGGGAATGTTCAAGCCCTTTCCGTTGATACGAACTATTATTTGTCATGGAACGGGACAAGATGGGTATCTTCCTCCGTTCCGGCTTATATAGACGGAAAGTATCTTCGCCACTTTGTTTTCCGGAACGTTTACCGCGACGGGGGAGCGAACATTTCTTCATCGGGGGTTCTGGATCCCAATACCAAGAAAGTTGAAGTTTTTGTTTCGTTTCGGGCGGGGACAGCCACTACCACGAAATCTCTTTCCTCATATATCCATAATTTATTCGCCAATTAGCCATGCCTGCCTTTTTCAAAGAAAAAATGAAAACGCAAGGTTTTTCCCTCGTTGAGGTCATTTTTTACGTGTTCCTTCTGTCGGTTATTCTGGCTTCTCTTTCAAGCACAATCATTCTTCTTCTGCGTTCCTACGAAGATCTGAAAGTCTCCCGCCGGATGCAGGGTTCCGCTTCCATTTCCATGGATCGCCTCATAAAAGAGATAAGGCAGGCGGAGGATTTTGATATTTCAGAGAGCGTTTTCGGGGCAAATCCCGGCCGGCTTCTCTTAACCGGCACTCTTTCCGACGGCTCTCCATATTCGGTTGATTTTTACGTTGAAGGAGGGATGCTCAAAATAAAAGAAAACGGGGTTTATTCCGGAAATCTCACATCTTCTTCCACGGCAGTCAACAATCTTATTTTCAGAAATATCGCCACCGGAGCGTCCAAGGCGATCAAGGTGGAAATGTCTCTTTCGGAAAACTGGAGGGGAATTTCCCGGGAGAGCAAATATTATTCCACCGCGATTATGAGGAATTCGTATTGATCTTTACTTATCAATGAAAAAAAATATTAAACCTAACTATCGTTCCGGACAAGCCATTCTTCTCGCGCTTGTTTTGTTTATGTCCATATCTCTTTCCGTTCTTTTTGCAATAGGCAATCCGGCAATGAGAAATATGGCTAATTCTCGGGGGTTTGATCGATCCGGGGAAGCTTTTTATGTCTCCGAGGCTGTTAATAACGACGCGCTCTACAGGCTGAAAACAGGCAAAAATCTTCCCGATGTTATCACTCTTTCTTCCGGGGGATACCAAGCCACAGCTACGACTTCGGCAAGCGCTCTCGGCAAAGACATAATCTCAAAAGGGGAAAGCGGAGAATTTGCGAGAACTATTTTTTCCAGTGTTGTTATGGGAACGGGGGTGTCCTTTCATTATGGCATTCAGTCCGGGAAGGGAGGATTCGTTCTTGATAACAGCTCGTCAGTGCAGGGAAATGTTTATTCTAACGGAGAAGTGGAGGGAAGCGGGGATAATGAAATTACGGGAGATTTGATTTCTGCCGGTCCGACGGGACTTATTGACGGGGTTTATGTTACCGGCTCGGCTTACGCCCACGCGATTTCAAATTCAACGGTTCAAGGGAACGCTTACTATTCCCATATTTCCGGCACGGTGGTTCATGGCACGTCTTTTCCGGGAAGCGCGGATCAGGCCACAACCACTCTTCCTATATCAGACGAGCAGGTGGAGGAGTGGAAAGCGGACGCTTTGGCGGGAGGGGAGATAAATTCTCCTTGTCCGTATGTCATTTCTTCTAATACGACTATCGGGCCTAAAAAAATCAACTGCAATCTTTCCATAAACGGAACAACGGTAACTCTTACCGGAGCTCTCTGGGTGAATGGAAACATTACGATTTCAAACAGTTCGGTCATAAAGGTTTCTCCAACGCTTCCCGGAAGAAGCATTCCCGTTATTGCCGATAAACCGGCTGATAATTTAAACAGCGGGAAGATTAACATAGCGAACAATACCCAATTCCAGGGGGCGGGAGCTGGATCTTATGTTTTGCTTCTTTCCCAAAACAAGAGCGCGGAAAACGGGGGGAGCCAAATTGCCGTTACCGCCCAAAACAGCATTAATGGCGCGCTTCTTCTTTACGCGGGGCATGGGGAGATTAAGCTTCAGAATAGCGCGACCATGAAAGAAGTGACAGCTTACAGGATCCGCCTTCAGAATTCCGCCAGAGTCGTCTATGAAAGCGGTTTGGCCAATCTCCTTTTCTCTTCGGGGCCGGGAGGGGGGTTTGAGTTAGGGCGGTGGAAAGAGGAATAATTGCAGATTTTTTTGGAGCTAGTGCTTCGGCGGATGAAAATTACAGTCGCCTCGCGACGGAAAATTCATAACTCGCCCCGCAAAGCCGGGGCTCAGATAATGGATTTTTCCCCGCCCGTACCGAAGCCGGTACGGTTCGGGCGGGTGCTCGGCTCCTTAATTTTCTATCCGCCTCCCGCAATGCTCCAAAAAAATCTGCAATTATTCCTCTTTCCACTCTTGGTGTTGTTGGTAAGCTTCGTTTTATAAGGAAAGTCTGGTTCCAAGCGGTTCTCCTCCGATTTCAATGGGCACCATCTGCGAAGTCCCCTGCCCGCCACTGCCTGAAGCCTGCCCGACATGCCCGACAGCAGTAGTGGCAGGCGGGCAGGGCGGTGGCAGGCGGGGCCGAGCAGATGGTGCCCATTTGTCTCCTATCCCTTTTCTCCTTTTACCTCATTTTCTTTCTGTGGCGGGGCGGTGGGAGAGAATATCCACACTCTAAATTTGCTTTTTTGAAATGCCTTCCGAAGACAGGCATTTGGAACGTATTTTTTATTGTTATATAATACTCTCCATGCGAAAACCTAAAAAAATAATTATCGGGAACTGGAAGATGAATCCGGATACTTTGGAAGAGGCGAAGAAAATTTGGAGCGCCGTAAAGAGATCGGCTAAAAAGGTAAAAAATACCAATATTATCGCTTGTCCTCCTTTTCCGTACTTAAATTCCCTTAAAAGCAAGGAGAAAAACCTTTTTTTGGGGGCGCAAAATGTTTTTTTTGCCAAAAAAGGGGCTTTTACCGGAGAAGTAAGCGCGAAAATGATTAGGGACTCCGGAGCTTCTTTTGTTATTCTCGGCCACTCGGAGAGAAGGGCGATGGGAGAAACTGATGAAATAATTTCTCGGAAGACGGAAACGGCCTTGGCGGAAAATTTAAGGCCGGTAGTCTGCGTTGGAGAAAAAGAGAGGAAAGAGAGCGGAGAGCACTTTAATTTTTTGGGGAATCAGATAAAAAACTCGCTGGCCAAAATTTCCAAAACTTCCTTAGGAAGCATTCTTATGGCCTATGAGCCTATTTACGCCATAGGAAAAAGCTTCAAAGACGCCATGAAGCCCGCGGAAATACGGGAGACGGCTATTTTCATAAAAAAAATACTGTCCGATATTTACGGGCCGGAAGAAGCCTCGCTCGTTCCAATTCTTTACGGAGGCTCGGTGGGGAGCGAGAACGCCTCCGATATTATAAAAGAAGGAGGGGTGGACGGACTCCTTGTGGGGAGGGAGAGTCTGGATATTGAACAGTTTCCGAAGTTGGTGGCGGAAGTAGATAATATTTAAAATTACCTAATTCACCTAATTACCTAATTTCTAATAAAATAACCAAACGCCAAAATCCTTGCATATCTGTTGTGATTATTTGGATATTTTTTATTTAGAATTTTATTAGGTGAATTAGAAATTAGGTAATTAGGTGAATTTTAATCATGTCAATTTCTTTCAAAACTCTCAAAAGCCTCGGAAATAAGGTAAGTGGTAAGCGCGTTCTCCTTCGCGTTGACTTCAACGTTCCTATCTTAAACGGCGTTATTGCCGAAGATTTTCGGATTAAAAAAGTTTTGCCGACCGTTCTTTATCTTAGAGAGAAAGGGGCAAAGACTCTGATTATAAGCCATATTGAAAATTCAGAAACTAATTCTCTTGAAAAAGTCTCTGAGTATTTAAATAGGCATTTTCCCGTTTCTTTTTTCAATAATCTGGAAGAAGCGGAATCATTTCTGCCCGCTATGAAAGAAGGGGAAACAGCTCTTCTGGAGAACCTCCGCATTTATCCGGGAGAAAAGGAAAACAGCGAGGAATTTTCCAGAAAACTGTCTTCTTTGGCGGATATTTACGTAAATGACGCTTTTTCCGTTTCTCACCGAAAACACGCGTCGGTCGTCGGGGTGGCTGGTTTTTTGCCAAGTTATGCCGGCTTCATGTTTGAAGAGGAAGTAAAAAATCTTTCAAAGGCCTTTAACCCCAAGCACCCGTTTCTTTTTATTCTGGGCGGAGCCAAGTTTGAGACAAAAATGCCTCTCCTTCGGAAATTTTTGGATCTGGCCGATTCTGTTTTTGTTGGCGGTGCCCTGGCTAATGATATTTTGAAAGAGAGGGGAATAGAAGTTGGGAAATCAGTTATTTCGGAAAATGTCTCTCTGGAGGGGATTGCGGACAGCAAAAAGCTTTTCATTCCGGCGGATATCCTGATCAAAAATTTTGCCGGGGAAAACTCTGTCAAAGATATCAAAAGCGTTTCCGAGGGCGACACTATCTTTGACGCGGGGCCGGAAAGCCTCCGATTTCTTTTGGAGCTTGTAAAAAAGGCTAAGTTTGTAGTTTGGAACGGGCCATTGGGAGCTTATGAGGACGGTTTTGACGAAGGAACTCTTAAACTAGCCAAAGGAATTGCGGAAAGCAAGGCGGTTTCAATCATTGGGGGAGGGGATACCGTGGCGGCAATTTCTAAATTAAACATTTCCGATAAATTCACTTTTGTTTCAACGGGAGGAGGAGCGATGCTTGATTTTTTGGCGAATGAGACGCTTCCTGGGATCCAAGCATTGGAGGAGAGTTTGTAAAATGTTTTAGAAAATAATGCCTTAAATCCGAAGCACGAAATCCGAAATTCGAAACAAATTCTAAATTTAAATATAAAAAATTCAAAACGAGGACTGTTTTTGTTTAGAATTTTGGATTTTCTTTGTTTTCGGGCTTTGTTTCGGATT
>CAYGHQ010000015.1:8547-21384 GCA_964349845.1 uncultured Candidatus Saccharibacteria bacterium | reverse complement strand
GCGCGACGGCGCGAGCACGAGGAATTTTTTAGTAAAAAAATATCCGTGCACCAAAAAAGAAAATGGGAAAGGGTGTTTTCCGTATTTTCGGAAAATTTCAAGCTAATCAGACCCCAATTAAAACCGGTATCACGATCGGTCTTTTAGCAGTCTTCTGAAAAAGGAATCTGGAAACCTCGTCCGTGAGCACGTTTTTGACGTACTCAAAGTTGATCGGATTCATTCCGGCTGTTGTGCTTTCAACTGTTTTTTTGATGATATGGCGGGCGTTCTCCAGAATGTCCTGAGATTCGCGGAGATAAATAAACCCGCGGGAGATTATATCGGGAGATTTCTTTAATTTTCCGGTGGACGTATTCAGGCTCGCGATAATGACGAACATTCCGTCCTGGGCGAGCATCTGCCTGTCGCGGATAACCACTTCCTGAACATCGCCGATTGAGAATCCGTCAACGAGAACCATTCCTGACGGCGCTTTTTCGTTTCGTCTGGCAAATTTTTCTCCTTTCTCCTCAATTTCTACGATTGTTCCGTTATCCGGCACGATAATATCAGCCGGATTCATGCCGAGAGATTTCGCCAGTTCTTCGTGGACGCGTAGCATATAATGGTTGCCATGAACCGGCATGAAGAATTTCGGTCTGATTTTTTTGTGTATCCATTCAAGCTCTCCGCGGTTGGCATGTCCGGTGGAGTGGATGTAAACGTCGGACGAGCGGTAGTGTATTATCTTGGCTCCCTGCCTGGCTAAATTGTCTTTAAGTTTCTGGACAGCTCTTTCGTTTCCCGGGATGATTGAGGCGGAAAGAAGAATAGTGTCGCGGGGATTTATCCGGAAGTGCTTGTGCGATTTGGTTGACATTCTCATTAAAGCCGCGAATTCGTCTCCTTGCGCGCCTGTAACCAAAGCTACTATGCGATCAGGAGGGTAACTATCCATTTCTTCAACGGTGATGATGGTTTCTTTGCGGGCATTGAGCATGCCCATCTCTCGGACGATTTCAATATTCTGCTTCATGCTCCGTCCCTCCACCACCACTTTTTTCCCGTATTTTTCCGCGGAATTGATAATGTTTATCATTCTTTCAATCTGCGAGGCGAAAGTGCCGATAATGAGCCGGCTGTGAGTGTTTTTTATTATCTCCTCAAGATTTTTGTGGACAACGCTTTCAGGAGTGGAAAATCCGGGATTGTCCACATTTGTTGAATCCATCATGAGAAGGAGAGTTTTCTCCTTTTCAAATCTGCCATATTCCTCTTCCTCTTTTTCCGTCGGCTTTCCGTCTACGTGGTCAAGTTTGATGTCTCCCGGGTTTACGATATTTCCGTAAGGAGTTTCAATAATAATTCCCATGGCATCCGGAATAGTATGAGTGACGGAAAAAAAGCGGACATAAAGATTTCCCAGTTTGACCCGATCTTCTTTTTCCACTACGCGGATATTGAGAGGCGGAAGATGCGGGAATTCATCCTGTCTTTTTTTTATCATGACCGTGGTCAATGCGCGAGAATAGAGCGGAGGGTTTCCGATTTTGTCCATGATGTAGGGGATAGCCCCGATATGATCCAAGTGGCCGTGGGTAATAACCAGGGCGCGGATTTTATCTTTCCGCTCCTCCAGATATTTTGTGTTGGGAAGGATGTAATCTATGCCCGGGGTATCCTCGTCTTTAAATTGGAATCCGGCGTCAATAATGATTATGTCGTTGCCGAATTCAACCATAGTCATGTTCTGTCCGACTTGCTCCACTCCGCCCAAAGGAATAATTCTAATGGTGTCGGGAGAAAGAGGGGGAATGGCATCATCCGTTTTTTTATGCCGAAGCGGACGAGGTTCGTGTTTTCTGGGAAGGGGGCGTTTCGCGTGTCCTCCGGCGCTTCTGGCGCGGACTTTTTCTTGAGGGTACCGAAGAGGGTGAGGTTCTCTGCCTCCTCTTTTTGCCAAAATGTTTTCTCTGGCCGTTGGAAAGAGAATAGGGGCATCCGCTCTTTTCGGCGAGGGCGACGCGGAATCCGCGGACGGCTTTTGAGGCAAGGCTGAATAAACCACGATGCGGGAAGGGGGCGGAGAAGAGAACCTTTGGTCTCTATGAGGGCGGTCTATGCGTTGTTTCCAGTTATTTTGTTTTTTGCTATCCATATAATTTTTAGGAATTCACCTAATTACCTAATTTCCCCGCCTGCCATCGCCGTGCTCTGGCATTGGCGGGCAGGTAATTTACCTAATAAAATAACCAAATTCCAAAGACTTTTCTTTAATTTGAATATTTCTTTTTATTGGGAATTTTATTTCCGCCTGCGCGGATCCGCAAGGGCGGAAGAAATTAGGCAATTAGGTGAATTAGAAATTTACTTAAGTTTATTTTGAAATACAAAAGTCAGTACTGCAAAAAAGCTGTTTTAAAAAACTATTATTATCTTGCGAATATCTCCCACACTTTCTCCGTTTTCATATACCATTCGTTAATATTGAGAAATCTTTCCTCCGGCATGGTAACGTATTCCATTCTGAAACCTTTTACTTGGGGAGAAACGACATAGAGAAAGTCCGGAGAATAAATGAATACGGCCGGAACGTCTTTTCGTATTTCTTCCTCAAGTTTCAGGTAATCCTCGTTTCTTTTGCTCTTGTCGGATATGACCCGGGCTTCCTCCAGAAGCTTGTCGGCCTTGATGCTGGTATAGGAGGAGATATTAAGCCCCGGATCGTTTCTTTGGGAAGAATGCCAGAAGGCGTAAAGATCAAGTTCTCTTCCCACCACTTCTCCGAAAAGAAGGGAGTCATATTTTCTGGGCCTGATTACGCTTTGGTTCAAGTCTCCGGTATCAAAAAATTTCAATTCTATCTTGGCGCCGATCTTTTCCCACATTTCTTTAAGAAGAAGAGCCGTCTCTTTCAGTTCCGGAGCGTTGGAGGTGGATATGGAGAAGGACAGTATTTGAGTTTCTTTTTTTATTTTTTTCTCTCTGGCGCCTTTCTCTTCGTTCCATGTCCAGCCGTTTTTTTGGAGAAGATTTGAGGCTTTTAGAATTCGCTCCTCTCCGGAAAGATCTTCCCCTTCCGAGCCTTCCGGACGAAGATCCTTAAGTATCCCTTCCGGTACCGGGTTTTCGATGGCTTTTCCGTATCCTAAAAGAACTTTTTCCACGACAGCTTTTTTATCTACGGAAATATTGAGAGCTTCCCGCACTTCTTTGTTGGCAAGAACCGGAGCTTTGTTCTGATTGAAAAAAATGCCGAATATGCGGGGAAGAGGAGTGGCTATGACTTCCGCGCCTTCTCCCTTCAAAACAATCCCTTCTTCCGGAGAAATGGAGTTAAGAGCGCTAATCTCCCCGTCTTTATAGGCTTCAAGCAGGCTTTTGGTATTTGGGTAAAACCTTATGATAATTTCTTTGATCCACGGTTCTCCCCAAACGTACTTGTCAAAAGATGAAAGCGATATGTAGGTCGGCGTCCCTCCGCTTCCTCGGCGGACATTATTCACTTTATAAGGCCCTGCTCCCACGGGCTTTCCATTTAACTCGCTGAAAGGAAACTGCTCGGGATCAATATTTTTCCAAAGGCTCTTGGGAAGAATTCCCAAAGTGGCGTTTTCCAGAAAGGGCGAGTAAGGCTTTTTTAACGCGAATTTTACTTCCAGATCGCTTATTTTCTCCACGGTAACATCCTGCCAGTTGGCTCGGCGGGGACTTTTGACGAAGGGGTCAATGGCTTTTTCTACGGTAAAAATGACATCATCAGCGGTTACTTTTTCCCCGTTGTGGAAGTAAGCGTTATCTCGGAGCTTGAAGGAGTAAACAAGACCGTCTTCTGAAATTGAATATTCCTCCGCGAGGTGGGGAACAAGAGATCCTTCAGGGGTAGCTTTGAGCAGGCCGGCATAAACGAGGGAAGTAAGATCGCGGTCGGCTTCGGAAAAAGAAAGAAGGGGATTAATGAATCTCGGAGCGCCCACTATGCCCTCGGTCATAGTTCCTCCTCTTCGGGGAATTTCCACCAGAAAAGAATCATTCACTTTGTAAAGAAAATACAGGGAAGTTAAAAAAACCGCTCCAAAGAATGCGTAAAAAACGGCTTTTTCCGAGGGAGAGAAAGTGCTGACCGCTTGATCGGCTTTTTCAAAAAAACCGAATGTCCATCTTTTTGAAAAAATTTTTTTTAGAGTAGGCACAAATTGAAAAAACAAATCCGAAATTCGAAGCGCGAAATCCGAAACAAATAAAACCAAATAAAGAAAATTCAAATGTTCAAAACAAACAGAGTGTCGGTTTTGAATTTTTTATATTTGAATTTTCGGGCTTTGTTTCGGATTTCGGATTTCGTGCTTCGAATTTTTATAGTAGTTTCCGAAGCTATTTTATAAATAGAGAGGCGAAAACTGACCCCGAGAAAAGTATTCCTAATACAATTGTAGCGATAAAAAGCGTTTTCTCAAATCCCCGCCTGGTATGGAAGCCCGAGCTGAAATTATCCCCAAAAGCGCCTCCGAGTCCCGCTCCGGTCTGTTGTAAAAGGACGGACGCGGTCAAAAGGACGGCCAAGCCGATCTGGATGTAGGGAAGAATATTGATTAAAGTCTGCATTTTGTTTGATTTCGGAAAAACCCTGCCAAAGCAAGGCTGAATAAGAATTAATGGAGGGAGTTTCCTAAGTTAGGATAAGTGTAGCATACAAAAGAAAACAACACAAGTTTAATTAAAAGTTGAAATTTTTCAGGATATGCATATAATAAGCCTCAACTTAAGGCTTGTGGGTTTAATGGTTTTAAATCCCTCCTTTCTTAAAGGAGGTGGCCGGTACTCCGGCCGGAGGATTTTAAATCCCTCGGCTCGAAGACTCGCCACTCCCTTTATAAAGGGAGAATGGAAAACCGATCTTACAAGTAATTTATCAGCTTAACCGTATGAAAAAAATGAGTAAAGAAACAAAATCAAGCCAAAAAGCAAGTGTTTCCCCTCTCGGCGATCGCGTTTTAATAAAAGAAACTAAGGCGGAAGAAGGGAGAAAAACAGTTTCGGGAATAATTATTCCGGAAACCGTGAACGAAGACAAGGGCGCGAAAAAAGGAAAAGTTATCGCTGTTGGAAAAGGCCGGTATGACGACGGCAAGATTATTCCTATGGAGGTCAAGGTCGGAGACGAAGTCCTTTTCCAGTGGGGGGATATGATTAAGATTGAAGGGGAGGAATATTATATAGTAAGCGAAGGAAGCGTGATGGCTGTTATAAGATAAGCACGAAGCACGAAATCCGAAATCCGAAACAAACGAAGTCAAATGGGGAAAATCCAAATAACTAAAAAAATTCCTCTGTTTAGAGTTTTGAATTTGGAATTTTCGGGGTTTGTTTCGAATTTCGATATTCGGATTTCGGATTTATAAAATTTTATTTTAATATCATGAGTAAAAAAATTATATATAACGAGGAAGCTAGAAAAGCACTCAAGGCTGGTGTGGACAAAGTTGCCGACGCGGTTAAAATTACTATTGGTCCGAGAGGAAGAAATGTAGTTTTGGATAAGGGTTATGGAACGCCGACTATTACGAATGACGGAGTTTCCATTGCTAAGGAAATATCTTTCAAAAATAAGTTTGAGAATATGGGAGCGGAGATCGTGAAAGAAGTGGCTACCAAAACAAATGACGTGGCTGGAGACGGAACAACCACTTCTGTCATCTTGACGCAGGCTATTCTCGCCGAAGGCACAAAGCTCACTACGATGGGGGCGAATGCGATGGGTATTCGCGCGGGGATTGAAAAAGCGACAGAGCAAGTGGTTAAAGCTTTGAAAGAAATTGCCAAGCCCATAAAAAGCAAAGAGGAAATCCGCCAAGTGGCCACTATTTCTGCTGAAAACGAGGAGGTCGGAAAAATTATCGCCGATACTATAGATAAGGTCGGAAAAGACGGGGTTGTGACTGTGGAAGAATCGCAGTCAATGGGGGTGGATTCGGAAGTGGTGGAAGGATTGGAATTTGACAAGGGATACGTTTCCGCTTACATGGTTACGAACACGGAAAGAATGGAGGCGGAATATTCCGACCCGGCTATTTTAATTACTGACAAGAAAATTTCCTCGGTCAAAGAGATTTTGCCTTTGCTTGAGAAGATAGCGCAGGGAGGCAGGAAAGATTTGGTAATTATCGCGGATGATGTGGATGGCGAAGCCTTGACGACATTTGTAGTCAATAAACTTCGCGGAACTTTTAATGTTCTTGCTGTAAAAGCGCCCGGATATGGAGATCGGAAAAAAGAAATGCTTGAGGATATCGCCATAATGGTGGGCGGAAAAGTTGTTTCGGAGGAGACAGGAATTAAATTTGAAAAAGCGGATTTGGGCGTTTTAGGAAAAGCCAACAAAATAATTGCTAGCAAAGACAATACTATTATTGTCGGCGGAAAAGGGAAAAAATCGGAAATTGACGCGCGGGTAGTCCAGCTTCGCAAACAGAAAGAAGCAAGCGATTCCAAATTTGACAAGGAGAAATTTGACGAGAGAATCGCCAAGATGACTGGAGGCGTAGCTATCATTCGTGTGGGAGCGGCGACAGAAACGGAGATGAAGTATTTGAAATTGAAAGTGGAGGATGCTGTGAATGCTACCAAAGCGGCTATTGAAGAAGGTGTGGTTGCCGGAGGCGGAGTGGCTCTTATTAAAGCGGGGGAGAAAGTTCTAGAGTGGCTGAAGAAAGAGAAAGGAAAGAAGGAGCCGATGATTAAGGAAACAGAAACAGGAATTTTGATAGTTTTGAAAGCGCTGGAAGCGCCAATCAGACAGATTGCGATAAATGCCGGAAAAGACGATGGATCGGTTATTGTGGAAAATATTAAAAATGCAAAAGGGAATGCCGGATATGACGCCCTTAAAGATATAATGATTTCCGATATGCTTTCCGCGGGGATTATTGATCCGGTCAAGGTGACGAGAAGCGGGATTGAAAATGCCGCTTCAGCCGCCGCGATTTTGCTTACCACGGAAGTAGCTATCGCGGATGAGCCGGAGGAAAAGAAAGAACACGCGCATGGGGGAATGCCAGGGATGGAATAGCCATTAGGCAATAGCCAATAGGGACTAGGGAAAATACAAATCCCAAAGAAAGCCGGAGGGGCGCGAAGCGCCCCTCCGGCTTTGCATAATGTCACATACATCTTGCGCTCTTTTGTTTCCCCAACCGCTAATAATGTGGTAATATTAAATTATGACCATAACTGATTCGGAGAAAAATAAAATCGCGGAAATAGCCAAACGACACAAGCTGGCGCTCGTGGTTCTTTTTGGTTCGCAGGCGACTGGCCATACTCACAAAAAAAGCGATGTAGATATCGGTTTTATTCCCGATAGGGAAATTGATTATCGGGAAAATTACGAAATTTCAATGGAGCTTGCACGTATTTTTAAGAATCTAGACGTGGAGCTTGTGAATATTTACGAAACTGCTCCGGATTTTAAAAAACAAATTACCGATACGGGAATTGTTTTGTATGAAGCGGATAAATCGGTTTTTGATTTGTTTAAAATTCACGCTGTGAGAATTTATATGGAAACCAAACCTCTCCGGTTGTATCGGGAAATTTATATTAAAAACTTTTTGCAAAAATATGCCTAACGGGGATGTAATAAAAAGCAAACTGGCGGCTATGAGCATTTATCTTGATAAGCTCATGCCTTATCTTGAAAGATACAGGAAAGGAGAAATCGCCCTTGATCATCCGGATGTTTTTATTATTGAGCGATTGTTCCAGCTTATTGTGGATGCGGCCATAGATATCAATACTCACATAATTACGCGAGGAAATTTGGAGCCTGCTGATGATTACGAAGGCACTTTTCGCACATTGGGAAAGAACAAAGTGATTTCATTTAGTCTTGGCGACGAGATTGCCGGTTCAGTCGGTCTCCGCAATCGCATGGTTCATGGTTACGAAAAAGTTCAGGTTAAGAAAATGCTGGATGACATTTCAAGCGGAATCGGCCAGTATGTAGAATATATGAAGCAAATCTCAGAATTTATGGAAAAACAGCCAAATGAAAGTTAGGAAAAATAATTTTTCCCCGGCTGTCATTCCCGCGAAGGCGGGAATCTAGGGTATTATCACATAATCTGGATTCCCGCCTTCGCGGGAATGACAAAAGACTTAAAAAATTTTAAAAATTATTTTTAATGAAATGCCTACAAAAAATTGCGGGAAAATAGTAGCTTTGATAATTGTTATCGTGGCTATCCTTGTCGGGGGATATGTTTTTGCTAAAAAAGCCGGATATCTTCCGGAAAACGGCAAAAGCTATATTGTTCAGTCTCTTCTCGGAGGCGACAAGGACGAACATGGCTGTATCGGCTCCGCCGGCTATTCCTGGTGCGAAGCCAAACAAAAATGTCTCCGTGTTTGGGAGGAGAAGTGTGAAATTTCTGCAATTGATGTTTCTGATTGGGAAAAGTACACTAATGACGAATTCGGTTTTGAGTTTAGTTATCCGAAAACATATGAATTAAAAGCAAGTAGAAGTCCTGTACAAAATCAAAAAGCAGTTTCTTTTTCTTTGGTAAAAAGCTCTGCTGACCCAGTTTTGTTGTTTAGCATTAGCGGATTTCCAGAAAAACATCCAGTTGATCAGGCGTGGGAAGTTCCAACAGATAGGCTAATTTTTCGCAACCTAGGCAAAAGTGATGGTTACACCTTCTTCGCTTTTTCTCCGGATGGTTACTTGGTTGATAAAAATGGAGTTAAACAAATGGAAGAAATCGTTTCTACTTTCAAATTCACGAAATAAGTTAAAAATTAAAAATCGCTTTGGCCGTGGGCCAAAGCGATTTTAATTTTTTATTTTCTTTATCTTTTTTATGAATTTTAGAGATATACCCCCATACACAAACTTGTGGCTATAGCTTACAGTTAGTGTATGGGGGATTTTGAATTTTTTGAAGGTTTTTTTAGAATTTTGAGGGTGAAAGATATAGGATTTACGCAGTTCATCAAAAAATTACTATTTTCCCGTGTATCATTCCCGCCTTCGCGGGAATGACACAGATCGCGTAAGTCTTAAGATAAACAAAAAACCGGCGAAATCATCAGATGATTTCGCCGGTCACGTTTTAAAGAACTAATTTATTGCGTTCGGACATGAATGACTCCGTCTGGCGGAAGTCCTGGAACTCCGAACCCGTTTAACCAGTCGTTTGCTTCCAAAGGACTTGTGGTCAGGCTGTTCCCGCTCCAGATGAAGTTTCCTCCATTCGCTTCCGTTTCGGCAAACGTGCCGATAGGGAGGATTGCTCCATCTCCAAGAAACCTTACGGAAACCGACGAAGTAGGACCGGAAGTGATTACATTGCCCCGGAGTTCAAAATATCTCGTTTCTCCGGCTGGAACGACAATTGGCGTTTGGTTTCCAGCTCCGTCTTCGGGATAAAGCGAAATTTTCGCGGTTCCCGAATTAAGTTGGATTGGGTCTATTGCCACAATTCCTCCTCCGGCGCTCCATGGAGTGTCTCCCGAAAAAACGGGAGAATTGACGCTCGCAAGGTTGTAGTGATTGGCCGTTTCGTCCAAATAGGAATTGTTGAATTTCCAATAGGCAGACAGGTTAGGTTCGTTTCCTGCCAATTCCCGCCTGTTGTTGTAATGATCGGCTATAACAGTGGCCGAAAGGGCAGTATTCCAAACTCTCATATCGTCCACTTTTCCGTCAAAGTGCGATCCGCCCCCGTATGCGGAAAAGAAAAACCAGTCGTTTCCTCCGGCTAAACCTTCTCCTGAAGTTGAAACGGGGCCGGCTACTTTCTCTCCGTCAAGATAGAGATTTTCGTTGGCTCCATCGTATGTGTAGGCAATGTGATGCCAGCTTCCTATCCCTAAATCCACAGTATGCATTGTATTCCAATTTCCTAAACTTGCCCTTCCTGCAACTATTCGGTAAGTTGAACCCAGATCGTCAAGGTATTGGAAGTAGCTTACATGGCTTTCTGCGTCTTCAAGATAAGAAAGCATCATCATATACCCCCCTATAGGCGAACTTTCTAGATTAATCCAATACTCAATCGTTACCGGCCCTCCGCGTATTCCAAGATCATTGTATATAGCGACTGACTGGGCGGATGATCTTTCCAAATCTAACGAATGGCTGTTCGCGGAAGGCGCGGAGTAGGAAGAATCCATAAAGCAGGATAGGCTTGCTCCTCGGATTTCCGCGCTGTTCGCGGAAATTTCAAAAGAGAATTTCCCGATTGAAACATCTCCGGCGGAATTGGCCGTAACCGAAAACCGCATAAGCCGTCCGTCCGTGATTCCGGTTGCGGGAAGCGGATCCAAGGCCACGATTGGTATGGATCGCGCCAGTGTAACTCCAGAACCGAAAGCATTCCCCAGAACAGGAAGTTTCATTCCGGACTCTTGGCCGAATGCCGTCGTGTTCCCCGGCCGGGTTTCGTCAAAATCTACAGCAATCAAATCTCCGGCAACCCCGGCTTGTCCTACTCCAACTCCGGAAAAATCGGCTTTGATTGTGATAATTTTGTCAGTGTTCATTGGTATCCAAACGAATGGTTCCAATATAGCGATAGCGTTTGTGTATGTTCCTGTGAACACCGCTCCACCGACTTTTGTCGTTCCGTCCCATAAAGTGACTTGAACGATGTCTCTTCCGGTATCGGGATATCGCAATTTCAATCCTAGCCTCCATAGAATCGCTCCTTGGGAGGTTGATCGGAATTTGAAAACTCCAACGGTCGCTCCTACGCTTCCGCCCGAAACCAATCGGTACGAAGGCGAACTTGGATCTGTAGAAATTTCCACCAAATCCGGCGTTCCCACGACTTTAAAATAGCCGTTCGTTCGATCTCCTATATATACTAATTGCGAATCCGTAGACATGCCGTTTTGAAGAAGGGGGTTTACCGTGAAGGGGCTAACGAGATTTGTCCACGTCTTTAAATCGGGCGTGGACGCTTTGATTCGGTAGAGCCATCCTGATGTCTCAAGACCGGAAATGTCCAGTCTTATGGTATCGGACGACACTTCAATCACCTCCAAAGAGGGAATTGAAGTTCCGAAGACGGTTTGGCATAACAAGAAAGATACAAAAACTGCTTTGAGTAATTTCTCCACTTTAATCCTTATTTTTGAACGTTTTTTGTCAAACAACGGTTAGCTCAACGATTAGAGCTAATCTACCTTATATAATACACGAATATTGTTATTTTGTCAAACACAAAATTGGTAAGAAAAACAAGACGAAGTTAATTTGCACGATCGTGCAAATTAACTTCGTCTTGTTTTTCTTATTTTTGGTGTTGTCATTTACAAGAATTTATCCATAAAATTTAAAAATTTGTAAGTATGATAAAATTACAGCATTATCAGATTTTTAATTTTGAAAATAAATGGAAAAAATAAGAACGTTTTTTGCCAATGCCACTTGGAAGGAAATTGTTTTTTGGATAGTGGCTATAGTTGTCGGCGTGCCGGTCATTTTCTCAATTTTGGGAATTGCTCTGTTTGATTCTTCCGTTCGAACAATGTCGGGAATCGTCTCGCAAAATTCCGGCACTTCAGGAATAATGATGAAGTTGGATTCTGGCCGAGCGGGTGGTTCTGCCGAATCTTACGCGGTTTCCGATAGGGTTATCGCGCCGTCTTTGTCTCCGATTTACGAGACTCCGGCTTCGTCGGGAGTCTTGCCAGCTGACAAAAAAGTCATCAGGAACGGTTCGCTTGACCTTCTTGTTAAAAAAGCGGAGGAAGCGATTGATTCAATTTCCAAAATTTCCGATAGCTACAAAGGTTTCATCCAAAACTCCAATATCTATGAAGTAAGCTCCGGAGTAAAATCAGGAAACATTGTTGTCCGTATTCCGGCAGACAGTTTTGCCAAAGCGATGGATGATATCAAAAAGCTGGCCGTGAAAGTGCAGAGAGAAAATACGGATTCGTCGGATGTGACGGCGCAGTATGTTGATTTGGAGGCTCAACTTAAAAATTACAAAGTTGAGGAAAAACAGTATTTGGAAATTATGGCGAGGGCTTCAAAAATTGATGACATCTTGAATGTTTCCTCCCGTCTCGCGGATGTTCGTGGAAGGATTGAGAGAACACAAGGACAGTTGAATTATCTTTCCCGCCAAGTGGGAATGTCCACAATTTCTGTTTCTTTGACATCCGAGGCCGAGGTGGAGGTTTTTGGAATTGTCTGGAGACCCCTTACAATTTTGAAACAAGCTCTCAAAAATTTGCTTTCCGATCTTACCGAATTTATTAACTACGTAATCAACCTTGTTTTTAAACTTCCGGTTATGATTCTTTACTTGGCTCTTTGGGGAGCGATTATCTGGCTGGCTTGGATAATTTTAAGGTGGGCGAAGAGGAAAATACTCGGATAGCCACTAGGTTTTAGCCACTAGGGACTAGGGTAAATACAAAAGAAAGTTCCCCGTCCCGCAGTGCGGGACGGGGGATTTTTTGTGGGCGAGGGGAGACTCGGTCAGGAATAATTTGCTCGCCAGACGCTCGCAAATTTTCCCGACCCGGACTCATTCATTTTTTCTGCCTGCCCGCCATCGCCAAGCCTCAGGCTTTGGCAGGCGGGGTGAAAAAATGAATTCCGACTTTCGAGTCTGTCTTACGCTTTGCTCGGAAGACCTCGCAAAGCTAGACCCCCTCGCCCGCGAAAATTCGCGGACTCATTTTGTGGGCGAGGGGAGACTCGGTCACGGATAATTTTTTCGCCGTCGCGAAAAAATTTCCGCGACCCCGTCTCGTCAATTTTTTCTGGTTAAAAAATTGACTCCGACTTTCGAGTCTGTCTTACGCTTTGCTCGGAAGACCTCGCAAAGCTAGACC
>CAYGHQ010000015.1:0-8447 GCA_964349845.1 uncultured Candidatus Saccharibacteria bacterium | reverse complement strand
CCCTCGCCCGCGAAAATTCGCGGACTCATTTTGTGGGCGAGGGGAGACTCGAACTCCCAAGCCTTGCGGCACCAGCTCCTAAGGCTGGCGTGTATAGCCAATTTCACCACTCGCCCAAAAATTTTCTTGCGACTTGATATTTCCTTGTTAAATAATAGGAAGTGTCTCTATGATACATTATTTTCAATAATTTGGTAGAATCCATTTTTCCATAAGAAAGAAAATATATTTTCTTTTTTGTTGTATATATCCAGCCATTGTTAATTCCTATTATTTTTTTAATGGACGATTTTACCCAATTTATAAAATCAATACTTGCCGAGCAAAGTCGGACTCGAAGTTGTGGAAGGGAACTTTCTGGGTGTTTGGAAATTGTAATACATCCGTCGCCATCAATACATCCTAGGAAAAAATCAATAAAATATTTACTTGGAATTTTTAAAGCACTAAGTGTTTTTGATTTTGCCTTATATAATCCAATTGAATTCAAAAAATTATAGAAATTTTTATCTCCAAATTGTAAAACGAAATATTTCTTTTCTTGTGAATACCCACGGCTTTTTCTGCCTATTTTATTATTGATGTTAAAAATTTTCTTAATTTTTATCAAAATTTCTTTATCTTTAGAAGTAATGTTTATATGTCTAAGGTCGGGAGATAAATTACCATCTGTCGCAATAATTCCCAAAGCATAAGCAAATTCTTGCGACCATTTTATTTTAACCTTATTTTTTCTTTTGGCTGGCATTATATAATTATACCAAGGCAAATAGCGTCTGCCAATCAAGATAAAAATTGATAAATTTCTAAAAATTAGTTATTATGGTGTGTAGTTAATTTCTCCGCCCATAGCTCAGCTGGTAGAGCACTCGCCTCTTAAGCGATTGGTCGTTGGTTCGACTCCAACTGGGCGGACAATACAGTCATTTCTTCAGATGATTTTTGTGCCCGGGGTGGGAATCGAACCCACACGAGATTACTCTCACCTGATTTTAAGTCAGGGCTGGCTACCAATTTCAGCACCCGGGCGTTGGGACGCGGGAGGCCACGGCGAGAATCGAACTCGCGCATAGCAGTTTTGCAGACTGCCGACTTACCACTTGTCTACGTGGCCGATTTGATACATTCTATGCTTCCCGGGAAATTTCATCAAGGCGCTGGCGGTTTTTTTCCCCGCGATCAATCTCAAAGTCAACGAAAGGCAACCTCATTAGGTCGGAATTCTTCTTAAAATATTCGCGGAAATCGCTTCTCTTTCTCTTGGCGAAATCCAGAGCCTCTTTTTCTTTTTCTTCGGGGAAAACCGTAAAAAATATTTTAGCTTTCTTGCCCCGCTCTAAAACAGCCACGTTCGTTATCGTGATTAGGGAAGTGTAATTTGATTCATAAGAGAAAAACTTTCCGGCCAAATGCTTTATTAGCTCTTTGAGTCTTTCTTCTTTGATAGGGTTGGACATAATAGCAATTTTAAATTCGAAATCCGAAGCACGAAATCCTAAACAAATGAAGTCAAATGAAGAAAATCCAAATGACCAAAATTCAAAACAAGAAAATCCCTCGGCCCCGCCCGAATTATGCGGGGCCACTCCCTTTAATAGAGGGAGATTTAAATCCTCCTTTCTTAAAGGAGGTGTCCCGCAAATTCGGGGCGGGACGGAGGATTTTTTAGAATTTAGAATTTGGCTTTGTTTGTTTCGAATTTCGGATTTCGTGCTTCGGATTTATCTTTCTGTAATTACATATGCTTCTATCCTGTCTCCTGCTGATATTAGAACGGGGGACTGTATCATTGCTCCGAACTCCGTATCTTTTCCCGCTTCGGAGGCTTTAACTTTTTGCTGTTCCAGTTCCCGGATTTTGCCCCGGCCGATTTCCGCTTCTCTGCGCAAAATCTTTACTTCCGCTCCGAGCTCTATCGCTCCCTCCAAAACTCTTCCTCCCACGATTTGCTTTTCTTTGTTTTTACTGAAGATTTTTAAGATTTTGGCTTTACCTCTGGTTTCTTCCGTTTTTTCTCTGGGAGTTTTCTTTTTGGCCTCTTCCTCAAGTCTTTCTCTGAGTTTGTAGATAATGTCAAAAATTTCCATTCTTACTCCTCCTTGCTCTATCATGTTTCGCACTCGGGGGTCCACCTTGACGTTGAAGCCGATAACGAGAGTGTCCGGATCTCCGGAAGCAAGCTTGATATCCCCCTCGCCTATAGTTCCTACGCCTTTGGAGATGATTTTGATCAGCACTTTCTCGCTTCCGATTTTTGATATTTCATGCTCTATGGCCTCCAATGTCCCGGATACGTCTGTTTTTACGATGATAGGAATAATTATCCTTTCCTCTTTCTCTTTCTTGTCCGGAAGAGATTTTTCGGTTTTTCTTTTTTCGTCTTCTCTGCTTTTTCTCGCTTCCTCCTCGGCCTCTTTCTTTGTGTTAAAGGCTTTCCATGGGGATCCCATCTTGGGGATCTCGTTCCAGCCCACTATTTTTACCGGACTTCCGAAATAGGCTTCCGGTATCTGTTCTCCTATGTAGTTTTCAATGAATCGGACGGGGGAGATCGCTCCGCCCGCGGCAAGATACATTCCTTTTTGAAGCTTTCCGTCTTTGATGATAAGGGTGGCGGAGATCCCCTTGGTTTTTTCAAGATTTGATTCAATGACTGCCCCCTCCGCTTTTTTACTCGGATTTCCTTTAAGCTCTTCCATCTCGGCGACCAAAAAAATCATATCCAGAAGATCATCTATCCCTTCTCCCGTTTTGGAGGAAACAGATACAACGGGAATGGATCCTCCGTAACCTTCAACATAAATTTCATTTTCGGCTAAACTCTGCCGGGTTTTTTCAATGTTGGCGGACGGCTTGTCTATTTTTGTTATGGCGACGATGTAGGGAATCTCGCTCTCCAGAATGCTTTTTAGGGCTTCAAGAGTCTGAAGTTTTACTCCGTCTTCGGCTGAAACAACTAAGATAGCGATATCCGCTGCGGTAGTGCCGCGACTGCGCATTGCCTGAAAAGCTTCGTGTCCCGGAGTGTCAAGAAAAGTTATTTTCCTTTCTTCCCCTTCTTTGCTTTTGTGCAGGACTTCGTAAGCGGCGATATGTTGCGTGATGCCCCCGATCTCTTTTTCCGCCAGGTTGGTTTTTCTTATGTAATCAAGAAGGGTGGATTTGCCATGGTCAATATGCCCCATGACGCAGACCACGGGAGGACGAACGGATACAGTATTTGTTTTTTTTGTTGTCGTTTTAAGCATGTAATTTAAAAATCCGAAATCCGAAGCACGAAATCCTAAACAAACGAAGCCAAATAAAGAAAATTCAAATGATCAAAACAGAAATAATCCCTTTTCTTGTTTTGAATTTGGAATTTAGGATTTTCGGGATTTGTTTCGTATTTCGGATTTCGTGCTTCGGATTTAGATTCTCTCTACCAAAGAATTTTCTCTAGCCTTTTCCATCGCTTCTTTCTCCTCTTCCGTAAGCTCGTGTTCCGAATGGAAGTTCTTTACGGGCTTCCCGAAGACGCTTACGTGATCGCGGGTGTAAAGGGTGGAAATTATCAACCCGTCTCCGTTTTCGTTAAGAAGGGAAGAAGCGAAGCTCTGATTTCCTCCGTCTCCCGTGCCTTTCCACGGATTAAATCGGACTGTGCCTATTCCCCGAACGCTTTTCCGGAGGCGGGCTTCCACTAGAGTCAGATATTTTTCCGTATCTTTGTTGAAGTCCTTGATGTCTTTGATTTCTTCTTTGATATCTAAAATGGCTTTTTCTATCCCTTCTTTTTCCTTGCCTTTGAAAACTTTATGAAGCCTCCACTCCATGCGGATTATCCAAAAAGCCAAAAGAATGATTAAAGCCGGAAAGGCCATTTCAATTAAATCTAGTCCGAAAATCATATGTTGGATTATATATTATTTTTCCCGTTTTGACAAAACAATTTCAAAAGGCGCGCGGATAAGGGATTGGAAGAAAAACGCGGAAATTAGAGCCAAAATTCCATTAGACTTATAACGAGCCTGTCCGCTATCTAACCGCCAATAATAAGAAAAAGTATTGGCTTGCCCGCTAAAATCTTCAAATTTCTGCCCGCCCGTACCGAAGCCGGTACGGCTCGGGCGGGCTGCGGATTATGAATTTCTCCTCAAGAGAGCTCGCTATCTTTCGGATAAATTCATAATCCTCGCTCGTCCACAGATGTCAACGATGACCCGTTGACTAGAAATTTGAAGATTTTATCTATCCCGCAAGGGGACTTCTATTTTTATAAATAAAAATAAGTCGGGCATTAGAATAGCGGACAGGCTCTAAACGATCGTTTAAAATAAGTCTAATGGAATTTTGGAGATTTTTTGCTTAATCAGCTGGATTGTTCATTTTTTAAGCCGGATGGCTGTTTGAAGTCTTAATGGAGTCTGAGTATTATTTGAAGAAATTACCAGTGGAGTGCAAAAATGGGTGGGGTTATTCATGTATTTGACAAATTAATAATCGGGTGTATAATAAAAGAGGATGAAAATGCGGGTTTGCTTTTAGCAATGCCCATTACATTTTCACGAAAAATTAAAAAACAGGAGGTATATATGAATAGACTAAAGTTACTAGTGGCAGTTCTGGCCGGAATAGTCATCTTTGTTTTCGGCCTTGTTTTTGGACTTAGTTTCCAAAGTCAGGAAATATCCGAAATTCAGACGGGACTGTCGGAAGTCCTATACGTTCATCAAAGTACCGATAAAGTTTACCTTCTTCTCCAGAACGGAGGAGAACCCCAACTAGAATTTATTCCGTCAAGTTATTACAATGATTTGGCGGTTAAGTTCAGGGCTGGGGATTGCATTTTAATTTCGCGGGATCCCGGTGGAAATAAAACCATTGAGATCCGCGCGAGACGGATAGAAATATCAGGAAAGTAAAATGCAAGGTTGGGCCGCAAGGCGAAGACGCCTTGCGGCCATTTTTTCTGAAATTTTTGCCGGGGAAAAATTTCAGCGCGGAAGGACGCACAGTGAACGCAGAAAAGCGCAGACAGATAAAAACGCAGAAAAGAAACCCTCGGTTTCTTTTCTGCGTTTTTCCGCGTTCGTTTTGCGCCCTTCTGCGGTCAGAAACCCCCTCTGGGGGTTCTGACATTATCCACTTCTTTAATTATAGACAAAGAGTTACAATTATCACATGACAAAAAAAGAAATTATTACCGTGATTGGCATAATCGCGGGTGCGATTGTTTTAGCCGGTCTTTATTACTATTTTAAAGATGGAAGTTCGGAGTCTCCATCTTGGGGAAGCCTTCCTGACGTGGGAGGCGCGGGAAAACCTTTGGAAAAAATGCCGGATATAAATCCGGCGGACAAGGCTAACCCTTTTAAATCGGTTAAAACAAATCCGTTTGAGTAAAATATGATGCTAATCTACAAATAGTATGCAAATGCCACAAATAATGCGAATGATACAAATAGATTAGAGATTAAAGTTTTAAGATTTAAGTAAGAAAATAATATCTTTTACTTAAATCTTTAATCTTAAATCTGCTAACTAATTCGTAGATTTGAATGATTCGTGGCATCTGCATGCATTCGTAGATTTGAATCTTACTTTTAAAATGAAAAGAATTATTCTATTGTCGGGATTTTTTATTTCCGCGCTTATTTTCTCGGAAAGCGCTCTTAGCCAGTCTGGCTCCGCGAGTTCGCCTGAATCAAAAATCCAATTTCCAATCGCGGAGCTGGGCGGATGCAAAGACAAGGCGGACTGCAAGTCTTATTGCGATAATCCGGAAAACAGCGAAGCCTGCCTCAGCTTCGCTTCCAAAAGCGGACTTATGAAAGAGGGGGAAGTGAAAATTGCCAAGAAGATGCTTTCCATAAAAGGGCCGGGCGGATGCTCGTCCAAGGAGGAGTGCGAGAATTACTGCGATTCCATGGATCGCATAAGCGAGTGCGTTGATTTTGCCGAGAAAAACGACATTATGCCTCCCAAAGATCTTGAAGAAGCCAAAAAAATAAAATCGGCTTTGGAAAGGGGCGTTAAGCCTCCGGCATGCAGGAGCAAAAAAGAATGCGACAATTACTGTTCGGATGTTTTACATATTGAGGAATGCATGACGTTCGCTTTAGGCGCCGGCCTTATGAATGAAGGAGAGAAGGAAGAAGCTAAAAAAGTTTTGGAAGCGGTCAAAAAGGGAGCCAAACCTCCTCGGTGCGGAGGAAAAGAAGCTTGCGACGCGTATTGTTCCGAAGACAGCCACTTTGAAGAATGCATGGCTTTTGCCGAAGCGGCCGGCTTCATGAAGCCGGAAGAAGCTGAAATGGCCAGAAAAACGGGAGGCAAAGGGCCGGGAAATTGCCGAGGACAAAAAGAATGCGACGCGTTTTGCGAGAAAGAGGAAAATTTTCCGACATGCGTTGATTTCGCTTTGAAGTACGGATTAATGTCGGAGAAGGACGCGGAAATGGCTAAAAAGACCGGGGGCAAGGGGCCGGGAGGATGCAAAGGCAGGGAATGCGAAGACTTTTGCAAAAAAGAAGAAAATCAGGAAACTTGCTTTGAGTTTGGACTTAAAAACGGGATGATTCCGGAAAAAGATCTTCAAAGAATGGAGGAAGCAAAAAAACAAATGTCCGAGGCAGTGAAGACTGCCCCGTCCGAAGTGATTGATTGTCTTCGGAATTCTATCGGGGAGGACAAGATTGAAGCAATTCGGCAAGGATCAGTTATGCCGAGCCAAAAAACAGGGGAAAGTTTGGAAAAGTGTCTTAAAGGGTTTCAGCCTCAAAGGGAAGAAAGAGAGAGGGTCGGCGGAGAAGAGAGGCGAAGAAGGATGACCTTGGAGGAAATTGTAAATCAAGTTCCGCCCGAAGTCCGCGGGTGCGTAGCCTCGTCTCTTACGGAGAAAGACATGGAATCTCCGGATCCGTCCAAGCTTATTGATCCGGTTATGGAAAGATGCTTCAGGGAAAATAAGCCTCCGGAAGGGGCGAGAGAGAGATTTCAAGGCGAGCCTCCGAGAAATGAAGGAGAGTTCAGGAGGGAAGAAATGCCGGAAGGCGGATTCCAAAATCCGCCGTTTCCTGGAGAAAGAATGATGCCGGAGGGGGATAGACCTTACCCTTATGAAGGCGAGCAATTCCGCGGAGAAATTCCTCCCTCTTATCCGCCTCCGGCGGAAGGGGGGTATAGAGATCTTTCTCCCGAAGGCTACAGAGACGGTTCTCTGCCTCCATCGGGAGAAAATTTTCTTCCGCCGGACAACTTTTCTTTTCCGCCTTCCGATTCTTCAAATCTGTTGCCTCCTCCGCCTTTAGAAACCCCTCCCTCTCTTCCGCTTCCGAAGCCGCCCCCTTCTCCGGAACCTTCCCCTTCAAGTTTTTTGTCTCCTGAATATATTCAAGCCTTCATTATAAATGCTTTTTCGCGCGAATGATCCATTGTGTTTTAGGGCGGATTAGATTATTATTTTAATAATGGAAGATCTCACCAAGCAACAAATTGTTTTAGTTACTCTCCTCGTTTCTTTTGTCACGTCTATAGCGACGGGCATTGTAACTGTTTCTCTCATTGACCAGGCTCCGAAAGGAGTAACCCAGACTATAAATAGGGTGGTGGAAAGAACAATTGAAAAAGTCGTGCCGGCCACGACTCAGAGCGCTGCGGTTGTCACGAAAGAAACGGTAGTCGTAAAGGAAGATGATTTTGTGGTGGAGTCGGTGGAGAAAAGCTCCAAAAGCCTTGTCCGTGTCAGAAAAATTTCCGGGGAGGGGGAAAACCGAAAAGAAAGTTTTGTTGGAATCGGAATGGTTATTTCCAAAGATGGGCTTATTGCCGGTCCATTATCCGAGGACTCCGCCGATTTGGATGAAAACGGCAATCTTGTCGCATCAAGATTTGAGGTCTCTCTTCCGGGAGGAAAAAATATCGGAGTTTCCATGATAGGAAAAGACAAGGAAAGCGGTTTGGCTATTTACAGAGCTGATCCTTCCCGAGACAAGACTGCTAAAGACGCTCCCTCTTTCGCGCCGGCGGTTTTTGGACATCCGGAAAACCTAAAACTTGGGCAGACGGTGATTTCGCTGGATGGGGAAGAAACTAATTCAGTTTCCGTGGGCATTGTGGGAAGCCTTGTTTTGGAAAAACCCTCTTCTCCGGATCAAAAAGCGACCTCAACTCCTTCGGCAAATTCTAAAGAAGAAGCGCCTTCTGTTTCTTCAATTAGAACCAGCGTGAAAGGGGAACTGGTGTCCGGAGCGATACTTATCAATCTTTATGGAGAAGTGGTGGGCATGAAGACCGCTCGGGACTTTGAAATTTCCGGAGCGTTTTCTCCGTGGAGCGCGGTTTCTTCGGTTATTTCCAGAATCACTGGAGGAAAAAAATAAAAAAATGGGCCCATATTATACATGACTATTTTACTATAAAAATATTTTTAAATACGTCTCGCTTTACATGCTTGTTTTCTTTCT
>CAYGHQ010000014.1:0-21631 GCA_964349845.1 uncultured Candidatus Saccharibacteria bacterium | reverse complement strand
AAAAATTATGAACTTATTCACCATGGTGAATAAGTTCATAATTTTTTAAGAATTTAGGATTTAGAATTTCTTCCCTTTTAAGGACTTTGTCCTTAAAAGGGAAGCGTGTGCGTCATCGCTCCTTCCTCCTTTTTTTCCCAGTTGCTTGTATCAAGAGGAATTTCAATAATTTTTCCGCCGGTTTTAGCGTCTTTGTATTTTAATTTTCCGTTTTTAAGGGCGTATTCGTAAAGTTCTTTGGTGAGCCGGACGTCTTCTATGCAGTATTTGACCAGATTTACCAAATCGCCTTTTTTCCACCACGTTACGGCTTCCATTCCGTTTCCGCATTTTCCGTAACCTAGCGTGGCTTCCGCTATATTATCAAGCCGGATTCTTCTTCCGGAAATTCCTTTCATTTCTTTCATTAGATCCAGGCTTTTTATTCGGCTTAAATCTCCCGGGTAGTATTTATTCAAAAGGGGGATATCAAAATGCTCGGAATTAAATCCGATAAGCATGTCGGCTTTTTCAATAATCGGCCAAAGATTTTTTAAATCCGCTTCAAAAAAAGAGGAGTATTTATCTGTGGCGGAATCATGAACGCAGATTACCGAAATATCCAAAGCGGATGGGTCGTTTTTTCCCACATCCGAGAAAATATTTTTGGTTTCAATGTCAAACGTTATTTTACGCATAAAATAAAAATCCGAAGCACGAAATTCGAAATTCGAAACAAACGAAGCCAAATGGGGAAAATCCAAAATTCCGAAAACTAAGAATAATCCCCGTTTAGATATTTGAATTTAGGATTTGACCCCTTTTGTTTCGAATTTCGTGCTTCGGATTTCGGATTTAATGAAATTGAATATTTCCTCGCTTTTAACCTCCTTTTCTTCTCCCGTCTCTAGGTTTTTTACTTTGTAAACGCCGGTTTTAATTTCATTTTCTCCGATACACAAAATGTAGGGAATTTTACGTTTGTCGGCTGACTTTATTTGATCGCCTGCTTTTCGGCCGGAATAATCAACAGCTATAGAAAGTCCCTCCTCGCGGAGTTTCTGCGCCAGTTCATTCGCGTCTTTGGCGTATTTCTCTTCAAGAAGGCAGATGTAAAGATTTGTCTCCGGCTTGTATGGAGGCAAGAGTTTGTAGGTTTCCAAAATATCGCGGATGATGACATCTCCCGCGCCAAATCCGACAGCCGGAACTTTTTCTTCGCCGAAAATGGATAGAAGATCGTCGTACCGTCCGCCCCCAAAAATGGATCGGGGATTGGCCGGATTTTTGTCGTAAACTTCAAAAACAATGCCTGTGTAATAATCAAATCCCCGCATAAGGGATTGGTCAAAGAAAACGTTGGTTATTCCGAGATTTTCCAACGATTCAATGAGTCTTTTAACGTCTTTTATTCCTTCCTGTTCCTCGGGGTTTTCCGGAAGACTGGAAACAAATTCGGAAAAATTTTTGGAATTTAAAACAGTTAAAAATTCGGCGGATTTTTCGCCCGCGATTTCGGAAACGCCTTTTTCAAATTCTTCTTTGGAAATCTTGTTTTTCTTGTCTATAAGCTTGGAGATTTTGTAAGCGTCTTCCTCGGAGAGGGCGTACAAATCCTTGAAAATATAATTCATTATCTTCCGGCTGTTTATCCGGATTTCAAAATCGGTTTCTTTAAGCCCTAAAGACTTTAAAATTTCCGAAGCGATAGAAATAATTTCTGTCTCGGCTTCTATAGTTTTTACGCCGAAAATATCAACGTTTAGCTGCCAGTGTTCGCGAACCCGCCCGCGCTGTGGCTTTTCATAGCGAAAAAGGTTGGGGATGGAGTACCAGCGCAGGGGATAGGCAAGTTCGCGTTTTTTTCCGGCAACCATGCGCGCCAGGGTTGGAGTCATCTCTGGACGAAGAGTTACTTCGCGGTCTCCGCGGTCTTTGAATGTATAGGTTTGCTCATTGACGATTTCTTCTCCTGTTTTGGCTCTATAAAGCTCGGCGGGCTCCAAAACGCTCGCTCCGTATTCCTCATATCCGAATTTTTCCGCAACTTTCCGCATCGCCTCAAAAATATATTTTTGGACGAACATATCGGGCGGATAAAAATCGCGAACGCCTTTGTAGGGCTCGCGGGATAAGGAAGATTTTGAGTTTTTTTCCATATAGGTTATTTTAACGAATTTTTTGGAAAAAAGAAACTTATTGAGCACAAAAAACCGAAATCCGAAATTCGAAATCCGAAACAAATGAAGCCAAACAAAGAAAATTCAAAATTCTAAACAAAGAATATATTCCTCTTGTTTGGAATTTAGATATTGGAATTTTCGGGATTTGTTTCGAATTTCGTGCTTCGAATTTAGAATTTGAAATAATCGCAAAGCGATTATTTTTTTAGTTCTATTCGCATCTTCTCCATAAACACTTTTATGGGCGTTTGGCCTTCAATGTAGCGGATCATGTAGTCCAAAACTATGACTGCGTCCACCGTGGCCAGGAAAACAAGAATGATGAGAAGGATTTTTTTGGCTGTTTCCCATGGGCGGATTTTAATTTCGTATGGGATGAAAATGGCATAGAAGCTTACCGAGAAGGGGAGAATAAGGGCGATGACGAAAAAAGATCCCCAGAAAAGGTGGCCGAGGCCGAGGGCGATAGTTGAATTGCTGACCGTGTAGAGAATGAATTTGGCAGCCAGAGTGAGGTTGTCAAAATAGAAGATAATAAAATAGGTAAAAAATATAAGGTAAAGGACGGTAAAAAAAGACCTGATCTGCGGGGCGAAATAGAAGCCGAGAACTTTGAGCCCATAGGATTCTTTTTGTTTGGAATCTTTTCCGTTTTTGTTTTCTAGCATAAAATTTTATTGAAATAATATGGTAATAAGATTACTACTTTTTAGTGCAATAGTCAATGTAAGAGTTGTGGATATCTCGTCGCTCGCATTTGCAGAAAAAAGAAGCAAGAGGAGAGTTCCTGAAATCAACACGCATAAAAATTCCCCAAATTTTCCTTAAAGAAAATTTGGGGAATTTTTTGCTATGCTCGGCGTCATTTTCGTCAAGACCACTCGTCTGCCAAGGCGGACTCGGGTCTTGACTAAAATGACGCCTCCGCAATGTTGATTTCAGGAACTCTCCTCTTGCTTCTTTCCGCGAATATTTACCCCGTAGAGAAGTTATCTTTTAATATTCTGTAACTAAAAGAGATAAGGGCAACCATATCTTCTTTAGTAACTTTATGAATAATGTTAACTTCTTGTGCGGGGCTCTCTTTGGTTGGAGAAAGACTTTCTCGCGAAAGTCCGGTTTTCCGAAATTAAGTTTCTGCATCTTTTCCTTCTTTCTTTTTAACCGCCAGTAAGTTATTATTTGACTTACATGATTAAAAGAAATCTGGAGAAAATATACGGGCTTATGTCCAACAATATTGGCATTGATTTGGGCACGGCTAACACCCTTGTCTATCTCAAGGGACGGGGGATAATCATAAACGAGCCTTCGGTGGTGGCTTTGAACCAAAAAACGGGGCAGGTGGTCGCGGTAGGAAGAGAAGCTAAAGAAATGCTCGGACGAACGCCTGCCCACATTTCAGCTATCCGCCCGCTTGTCGGAGGGGTTATTTCCGATTTTGAAGTGACGGAGGAAATGATCGCTTATCTCATTAAAAAGGCGGAGGAAGGGACAAAAAAAATTTTCGGGCCGACGGTAGTTATCGGCGTGCCGTCGGGAGTTACGAACGTGGAAACAAGAGCCGTCCGGGACGTTACCAAAAACAACGGAGCGAGAGAAGTCCATATCGTGGAACAGCCTATGGCGGCCGCCATCGGCATTCGGCTTCCGGTCGGAGAGCCGGTCGGAAACATGGTTGTTGATATCGGCGGGGGCACTTCCGACATTGCCGTGATTTCTTTGGGCGGGATTGTCAGGGCCAAGAGCCTCAAGGTTGCCGGAGACAAATTAAACAGCGACATCGTGTCGTATATCCGGAGCGAATTCAAGATTCTCATCGGGGAAAAAACAGCCGAGAATATAAAAATCGCCATCGGAAGCGTCCTGCCGGAAGGCGCGCCTCTGGAAGCGGTGATTCGCGGGAGGGATTTGGTAACCGGCCTTCCGCGCGAGGCTGTTATTACCGATGCAGACGTGAGGGAGGCTATCGCCGGCTCTATTGACAATATTATTGAATCCGTGAAAGAAGTCCTGGAAACGACCCCTCCGGAAATTGTTTCAGATATAATGAATAGAGGGATTTATCTGGTGGGCGGAGGCGCTCTTATAAAAAATCTGGACAAACTAATTTCAGAATACGTCAAAATTCCCGTTTACTCTGCTGACGACCCTCTTACGGCGGTGGCTCGCGGGGCGGGAATTATCTTGGAAGATATAGAGAAATACAGGGACGTTTTAATCCAAAATGAAGACGAATTACCTCCTTCAAAGTAAAAACAGGCAAAAGAGAAACGCAATTCCTGTTCTTGCGGCGGGCGCGTTTATTCTTTTTGCCGCGCTTATTAATTTTTTATTTCCGGATATTCTGTCAAGGTCCGTGGCGTTCGTTGGAAAGCCCGTATGGAAAGCCGGAGATTATTTCGGGGAAAAACTGTCCGGCATGTTCGTAATTTTTTACTCCAAAGAAGATCTTTTGCGGGAAAACTTATCTCTTAAAAGGGATCTTGAAGAAACAAAAATTCTCGCTTTGGGCGGAGAGCTGTGCCGGAAAGAGCTTGCGGAATTTAAGAACGGACTTTTTGGGGGAACGGGCGGGGAAGGGAAAAGGAGCCTTTTCGGAAACATTCTTGTCGCTCCGCCCCGGTCTTTATATGACACTTTTATCATAGATATCGGAGAAAAAGACGGAGTGAAGAAGGGAAACAAAGTTTTTGCGGGAGGGGCGATTATAGGAACGATTTCGGAAAGTTTCAGCGATTCGTCCAAAGTTAAAATGTTCTCTTCAGCCGGAGAGAAAATTCCCGTCCGGGTGGGGGATGGCGCGGTTGCCGAAGCGGAAGGACAAGGGGGAGGATCTTTTAAAATTACCGTCCCGAAAGGCCTTGGCCTCAAGAAGGGAGATATAATCTTTTCTCCGGAAATATCCGAAGCCCCTATCGGTTTTGTGGAGGAAATAACGGGAGGGCCTGAAGAATCTTTTGAAACGATTTTTTTCAAACTGCCGGTCAATGTATTTGAGAGAAGAATGGTAGAGATACTTATAGAAAATTAATTTAGTTTCTTAGTATCTTGATATTCTCGGATGCTAGAATATCGGGATACTGGGAGATTGGGAAATATGAAGCCAGTAATTTTTCGTCTGTTTTTTGATATTGTATTCTTTTTAGCCGTATTTTTATCGCCCTGGTGGATTTCTCTTCCACTCGGCGTTGTTTTTCTTTTTATTTTTGACTCTTATTACGAAATTCTTTTTGCCGGCCTTATTATTGATTCCGCTTTTTCCGACAGGGAAAGCTCTTTGCTCGGACTCAATGTAACATTCACTGCTATTTCAGCGGTTCTTTTTCTCTTTGTTTTAAAGATGAAGAAGAACATTAAATTTTATTGAAACTGGTTCTAGAAATCTCATGATAAGAAATTAGCGCGTGAACTTGACAGGCACACGTATTAAGCATATTCTGACAATCAGAGGAAAGCCTATGAAAATAGGCATTTGAAAGAAAAATAACAAAAAAACAAAGAAAAGAAAGGAGTTTCTATGGATGATGTAGTGTTGAATAACCTCACTCCCAAAGCGGAACAAGTGCTTGCTTTGGCGAGGAGAGAGGCGGGTCGCCTGAATCACAATTATCTTGGTACTGAACATTTGCTACTGGCGGTGATTAAGCTGGGAGAGAGTATTGCAGTTGATGTCCTTAAGAGTTTTGGGATAAAACTGGATACTTTAAAAAAGGAAATTGAAAAAAGAACAGGTATTGGACATAATAAACAGATTCTCGAGAAAATTCCTTACACTCCCAGTGTTAAAAAAGTTCTGGGTTTAGCGGTTAAGGAAGCCGAGACATTGAATCATACATATGTCGCTACCGAGCACATCCTTCTTGGTATTCTTCACGAAGGAGATGGACTGGCATGGAGGGTTCTCAAAGATATGGGAGTTGAGTTTGAAAAAGCTCGGCAGTACGTTTTTGAAATCCTGGATCCCGACTCCAAAAAGCCGGAAACCGATCCAGAAGTAAAAAATTCTGAAGTCCAAAAAGAAAAGGTGGGATCTTCGGATAAGGGCTTTGATGGCCTGGTGGTTGAGATTATGATTCAATCTCTACACGAAAATATTTCGTTAGAACAGCTGAAGCTTTGGTATAAGATTTTGGAAAAAATAAACGAGGGAAAGTCGGGAATCACTATCTATCTTCATCTTCAGGGTCTTTTTTTTAGTACCACACATGGGTCTTTGGCAGAGAGGAATATTGGAGCGTTGTTGCAAATGTGGACTAATGCCCCTGTTCCGAGGACTATCAAAACTGACTTCTTGGCCATGTGGCCGAAGGAAGAAAGGGAAGAAAAACCTTCGCAACCGGAAAATCCGCAAGACCCTCAAACCTAAGAGTTCTTTTCGTTTTTACGCAAACTCTGTCTCAATTTTGAGACAGAGTTTTTCTTTTTTTATTCCTTCCAATCATCTTCCAGCTATAGCTGGAAGATGATTGATTGCAATAATTTGCAAAAATTTTTTAAGAATTTTTTGCAAATTGTTGAAAAATGTGATATTGTTTTCTCTATCAAAGCTAAGTGGACACTTCTCCCACCACCCCTCGAAGACTCGCCCCTCCAGAGGCAGGAGGGGAGGAGACGGTGGAGAATAAAATATTCTTTATTCGTAGATTAGTGTGATTCGTGGCACCCGCCTGCCATCGCCTGAAGCCTGCCCGACATGCCCGACAGCAGTCGTGGCAGGCGGGCGAAGCAATGGCGGGCAGGTTTGCATATCATTCGTGGATTAGCATTATATTTATGGTATTTCATATAATTACATTGTTTCCCCAGATGTTTGATTCCTATTTAAAGGAGTCTATTTTGGCGCGGGCGGAGAAAGAGGGAATTATCAAATTTAAATTTTACAATCCGCGGGATTTCGTGAAGCCGACAAAGACGCAAAAGGGGAAAAAGAAGCCGTATTTGCGGGTGGATGATAAGCCGTATGGAGGAGGGCCTGGCATGGTAATGCAAGCGCTTCCGGTCATAAAGGCTATTGAAAAAGCTTATTCTCAAATTAGAAAAAATGTTTCAAGGAGACATTCTTCTCTGCTAACTACTAACTGCTTACTACTAACTAAATTAATTTGGCTTGCGCCAAATGGGAAACAATTTAATACCGAATACGCGAAGCGGACGGCTAAAAAATATACTGACGTCATAATTATCTGCGGGAGATACGAAGGAATAGATGAGAGAGCGAAAAAGATATTTCGGGCGGAGGAAATTTCCGTGGGACCATTTGTCCTTACGGGCGGGGAAGTGCCGGCCATGGCGATCATTGACTCTGTTTCCAGGCAGATAGAAGGAGTGCTTGGGGATTTTAATTCTCTGGAAGAGTCCCGCGTTTCATCTTCGGAAGTTTACACAAGGCCGGAAGTTTTAGAATACAAGGGAAAAAAATATCGGGTGCCGAAGGTGCTTTTGGGGGGGAATCATAAGAAGATAGAGGAGTGGAAAAATAAATCTAAAATCCAAATAAAATCCCTCCCCTCGCAGACTCGGGACTCCCTTTAAAAAAGGGAGAATCAAATCCTCCTTTCTTAAAGGAGGTGGCTGTAATCAGCCGGAGGATTTTTTTGAATTTAGAATTTGGCTTCATTTGTTTCGGATTTCGAATTTCGTGCTTCGGATTTAAAAAGTTTGTATTTTGACTTATTCCTCATAATCGTGTTGTATTGCTCATTTACGCTTGACGATATAACGGTGGTTTGTTATGCTCTTGACTAACCTAGCAAGATTGAGTTACGGCTGATTTTACGGCCTCTTATTCAAAATAACAAGAGACTGTATCTTGCATAAACAAATTAAATAAACAGATAAAAAATACGCACCTTTCCTTATGAAAGGCGGTTTTTTGTTGTTTATATGATTCAAATCTACTAATTCATGCAAATTTCTCGAACTGTGTAAATGCAATAAGAAATCCCCATTTGTGGATTCGCATTATTTGTGGCATTTGCATATCATTCGCGGATTAGCATCTTTTTAAAATAATGAGTGAACAATTTTTTAAAACTTTAGTGCCGGAGTTCAATCCTGAGGCTCCTCGTCCGAAAAAATACTGGAGCCGGTTCAAAAAGCCCCTTACTCATCTTCCAAATCTGGTGGAACCTCAGATAGATTCTTTCAAGTGGCTTATTGAAAAAGGCATTGAAGAAGTCTTTAAGGAGTTTTTTTCCATCAAGGATTATGCCGGCAAAAAATTTGAATTGGATTTTACCGGATTCAAGCTCTCTTTGCCTAAATACGACGAGTATTACGCCAAGGCCAACAAGCTTTCTTACGAAGCTTCCCTCAAGGCCATGGTCCGCCTTAAAAATAAAATTTTGGGATCTTCCAAAGAGCAGGAAATTTTCATGTCCGAGCTTCCTCTTATGACTTCTCACGGCACTTTCATCATAAGCGGAATTGAAAGGGTTATCGTTCCCCAGCTCGCCCGCTCTTTCGGAATCTTTTTTACGGCGGAAGAAATCAGGGGGAAAAAATATTTCGGAGCAAAAATTATTCCGGCAAGAGGCGCGTGGATTGAAATTGAATCCGATCCTGACGGGGCTATTTACGTCAGGATAGACAAAAAGAGGAAGTTTGCCGTAACTTCGCTTCTCCGCATTTTGGGAACTTCTTCCGACGAATCCATTCATTCCCTTTTCTCCGGAAACGCTTTTGCGGGTTCGGCAATTTTGGCGACTTTGGCCAAAGATCACGCAAAAACCCAGGATGAATCCTTCTTGGAGATTCATAAACGATTCCGCGACGGAGAGCTCGGCACGGTGGAGAACGCCAAAGAATTCATCAATTCCATCTGGAGCGCCGACAGGTACGACTTGTCAAAAGTCGGCCGTTTCCGCTTCAACAAGCGCTTTTTGAAGAGCATGGATGAGAAAGAGCTTGAGAGAAAAACCATTTCTCTTGATGATATCGCCTCCATAGTTTCCCATATCATTACTTTGAACAATACTCCTAACGCTATTGAGGACGACATTGACCACTTGGGATCGCGCCGGGTCAGATTCGTGGGCGAGCTTCTCCAGCAAAAAATCAGGATTGGAATGTCCCAGATCAAAAGAAACGTCCAGGACAGGATGTCCACGATAGATACGGATGTTACCGTGCCTGTCCAGTTCATTTCTCCGAAGCCCTTGCAGGCCAGAATCAAGGAATTTTTCACCACCAACCAGCTTTCGCAATTTATGCAACAGGAGAATATTCTGGCCGAACTTGAGCATCTCCGCACTCTTTCGGCTTTGGGCCCCGGAGGGCTTACCCGCGAGAGAGCCGGATTTGAAGTCCGCGACGTTCATCCTTCCCACTACGGAAGGCTCTGTCCCATCCATACTCCCGAAGGCCCTAATATCGGGCTTATCCTCCGCCTCTCCACCTACGCCAAGCTCAATGATTTCGGAATGATTGAGACTCCTTACGCCAAAGTGGAAAAAGGAAAACTTACCGGAGAAATAAAATATCTGAACGCTTTAGAGGAGGAAAATTTCAAAATCGCCCACGCGGCCGCTTTAGTTGATGAAGAGGGAAAAATTTCCGAGAAGGAAACGGAAGTCCGCATCAACGGAAAGCCTTCCGTGGTTTCCCGCGAGGAGGTGGATTACATGGATGTTTCAACCAATCAGGCTTTTTCCATTGCGACATCAATGATTCCTTTTTTGAACCACGACGACGCCAACCGCGCTCTCATGGGATCAAACATGCAGAAGCAGTCAACTCCGTGCATTATTCCAGAAGCCCCTTTGGTGGCTACCGGCATTGAAGACGAGGCCGCCCGCGACACCGGAAGGCTGATTCTTGCCGAAGAGGAAGGCGTTGTGACGGCTACGGACGCGCAAAAGGTTTGCGTAAAAAATTCCAAAGGAAAAGAAAAAGAATACAAGCTGGTATCGTTTTCAAGGACAAACGGCTTTACCGTTTTTCATCAAAGGCCGGTTGTGAGTTTGGGAGACAAGGTAAAAAAAGGAGGGCTTCTGGCCGACACTTCAACATCTTCCCGCGGGCAGATCGCTCTGGGGCAGAATATTTTCGTGGCTTTCATGTCGTGGTCCGGGGCCAACTATGAAGACGCCATTATCCTTTCCGAAAAGCTTGTTCGGAACAGCAAGTTTACGAGCATTCATATAGAAGAATTTACGGTAAACGTGCGCGATACCAAGCTCGGCCCTGAAATCACCACTCACGACATTCCGAATGTGGGAGAAGCCAAATTGAAAAACTTGGACGAAGACGGAGTCGTGCGGATCGGCGCGGAAGTCCGGCCGGGAGACATTTTGGTCGGAAAGATCACTCCTAAAGGGGAAACCCAGCTTACTCCGGAAGAAAGGCTCCTCCGGTCGCTTTTCGGAGAAAAGGCCCGGGACGTCAAAGACACTTCAAAGAGAATGGAGAACGGAAAGAGAGGGAGAGTAATCGGAGTGAAGGTTTTCTCCAGGGAAAAAGGGGACAAGCTTGATTCGGGAATAATCAAAAAAATTTACATTGAAGTGGCGGAGCTTCGCAACGTCTCCGTCGGAGACAAGCTCGCCGGAAGGCACGGAAACAAAGGAGTCATCTCCAAGATATTGCCGGAAGAAGATATGCCTTACACGGCGGACGGAAGGCCGATTGATATCATACTGACTCCTCTCGGAGTGCCTTCCCGCATGAACTTGGGACAAATCTTGGAACTTCACTTGGGGCTGGCGGCCAACAGTTTGGGCTATCAGGCTATCGTTCCTCCTTTTGCCGGAGCAAAAGAAGAAGAAATCAAGGGCGAGCTTAAGGAGGCCGGATTCAAGGAAAACGGAAAAATGAGGCTTTATGACGGGCGCACGGGCGTACCCTTTGATCAAGACGTGGCCGTGGGATTCATGTATATCATGAAGCTCCATCACATGGTGGAAGATAAGATCCATATGCGCTCTATCGGCCCGTATTCCCTTATTACACAACAGCCTTTGGGAGGCAAGGCGCAAGGCGGAGGGCAGAGATTCGGAGAAATGGAGGTCTGGGCTTTGCTCGGGCACGGAGCGGCTCATACCCTTCGGGAAGTTTTGACCATCAAATCGGATGACATTCTGGGAAGATCGGCTGCCTTTGACTCCATTGTCAAGGGAGAAAAAATTACCGAGTCAAACGCCCCGGCTTCCTTTAATGTTTTGCTCAACAATCTTCGGGGACTGGCTCTTGATGTAGAGCTTATAGGGGGCAATGAAGAGAGAAAAATTTTGGAGATAGGAGAAAAAAGGTCGTACAAAACTAAGAGGGAAGCAGTTAAAGAGTAAGCACGAAGCACGAAATCCGAAACTCGAAACAAACAAAGAAAATAAAGCCAAATTCAAAATTAAAAACAAATTCAGTTATGTTTAGAATTTTGGATTTAGAATTTTCGGGATTTATTTCGGATTTCGTGCTTCGGATTTCGAATTTTGAAAAGTTTAATATTTTACTGCTTTGATAAATTTAATCTAAATAAAATGAAATCCAAGACGATAACAAATATAAATGAATTTGACGCCATCAGCCTCAAAATCGCTTCTCCGGAAAGAATAAAGGAGTGGTCTTTCGGCGAGGTTCAGAAGCCGGAAACCATAAATTACAGGACACAAAGAAGCGAAAAAAGCGGTCTTTTTGACGAAAAAATATTCGGTCCTGACAAGGATTACGAGTGCTATTGCGGGAAATACCGCGGAATAAGATACAAGGGCATTGTCTGCGAGAAATGCGGAGTGGAAATTACGCGCTCAATTGTCCGCCGGGAAAGAATGGGGCATATTGATCTTTCAAGCCCCGTCTGCCATATCTGGTTTCTCCGGAGCACTCCGTCAAGGCTGGGGCTTATTCTCGGGATTCCCTCCGGAGATCTTGAAAAAGTCATCTATTTTGCCGGGTACATAATCACCAAAGTTTCATTGGAAGAAAGAGACCGCCTTTTCAAGGATTTAGACTCTGAATATAAGTCAAAAATAAAATCGGTGGCGGATGAAAAAACGAAAGAAGCGGTGAAGGAAAAGCTGGTTTCCGCCAAAAAAGAGATTGAAGGCATCCGCGAAGGGACTGTCCTGGATGAGATCGCTTTTCACAACTTCTCTCTGAAGTACGGCACTCTTTTTGAAGCGGGAATCGGAGCCGAGGCTATTTACAACATATGCAAGAATTTGGATTTGGGGAAGCTTGAAGAGGCCTTAGTCAAGGATTTTGAGGATGCCGGATCGGTGGAAAAGGAAAAAATCAACAAAAGGCTCTCTCTTATCCGGTCCATGCAGAAATCCGGCATTCGTCCGGAGTGGATGTTTCTCACGAAAATTCCGGTTATTCCTCCAGCTCTCCGCCCCATGGTTCCTTTGGACGGAGGGCGCTATGCCACTTCGGATGTCAACGATCTTTACCGGAGAGTCATCAACCGCAACAACCGCCTGAAAAAACTCAAGGAGATAAACGCTCCGGATGTTATTTTGCGTAATGAAAAAAGAATCCTGCAGGAAGCGGTGGACTCTCTTATTGACAATTCCATAAGGCACGGAAACGCCCAGGCGGGAGCTTTGAGCCAGGCCCAGAGAAGGCCTTTGAAGTCCTTGTCCGACAATCTTAAGGGAAAGCGCGGGCTTTTCAGGCAGAATCTCTTGGGGAAACGCGTGGATTATTCCGGACGTTCCGTCATCGTAGTCGGTCCCGAACTTCGCCTCAATCAATGCGGTCTTCCGAAGCACATGGCCCTGGAGCTTTTCCGGCCGTTTGTCATTTCCGAGCTTCTTCGGAAAGAGCTGGCTTACAACATCCGCGGGGCTGGAAGGCTTATTGACGAAGATATTCCGGAAGTCTGGGCTATTCTTGAAGACGTCATTAAAGGAAAGTATGTTCTTTTAAACCGCGCTCCCACTCTCCACCGATTGGGCATTCAGGCTTTCCAGCCGGTTCTTATTGAAGGAAACGCCATTCAGGTGCATCCTCTCGTCTGTACCGCTTTCAACGCGGACTTTGACGGAGACCAGATGGCCGTGCACGTTCCTTTGGGAGAGGAAGCTCAGATAGAGGCCAGGGAAATTATGGCTTCGGATAAAAATATTTTAAAGCCCGGAAACGGCGATCCGGTCGTTTCGGTCAAAATGCTTGATATTGTTTTGGGATGCTATTGGATGACTAAAATTGTTCCGGGAGCCAAGGGCGAAGGAAAATATTTTGAGACTCCCAATCACGCCATCACCGCCTATGATTTCGGCGAGGTGGATTTCCGCGCCAAGATAAATGTTTTGGCCTCGGACAAGCCGAAGTACAAGGAATTTGAAGAAAAGCTTTTTGAGACTTCCGTCGGGAGGCTTCTCTTTAATAGCGTCTTGCCTTCCGATTATCCTTACATCAACAAGGAAATTGAAAGAAAGAAAATGGCCGCTCTCGTGGATGACCTTATCAATAAATACGGCATCGCGAATATTCCGGCTATCATGGACAAGATCAAGGCTTTCGGATTCAAATATGCCACTTACTCGGGAATTACTTGGGGCATTGACGACGTGAAAATTCCGGAGAAGAAATACGAAGTCATTGAAGAAGCCAGAAAAAAATCGGAGGAAGTCCAAAACGAATACAATCAGGGGCTTCTCTCCGAGGATGAAAAAATCCGCGGGAATATAGAAATATGGCATAAGGCCAAAAACGACATTGAGAAGCTCATCCCCGCGACGCTTTCGGACGGAAGTTCCGTTCACGATATGGTTTACTCCGGAGCGAGAGGCTCCTTCTCGCAAATTACCCAGATGGCCGGAATGAAAGGCCTTATCTCCAACACAGCCGGAGAGACTATTGAGTTTCCGATCCTTTCTTCCATGAAGGAAGGGCTTACCCCGATTGAGTATTTCATTACCACTCACGGATCAAGAAAGGGTTTGACCGACACTGCCTTGAATACCGCCAAAGCCGGATACTTGACCAGAAAACTTTTCGTTGTCGCTCAGGACACAATGATCACCGGGGAAGATTGCGGAACAAAAGATTTCATTATTATTAAAAAAGGAGGGGGATCAAGCATTGACATCGCTCTTTCCAAGAATGTCCGGGGGAGGGTCTTGGCCGAGGACATCGCTCTTCCCGATGGAAACGTTCTTTTTAAGAAAGGCCATCTTATCACCAAAGGGGACGCCGCGAAAATTCAAGAGTCCGGCATCGCGGAAGTCAAAGTCCGGTCGCCTCTTTCCTGCAAGGCGTCTCACGGAATCTGCGCCAAATGCTACGGGACGGATCTTGGCAAAAACGTTTTGGTCGGGCTGGGAGAAGCGGTGGGAACAGTCGCCGCCCAGGCAATCGGAGAGCCGGGAACCCAGCTTACCATGAGGACTTTCCACGCCGGAGGCACCGCTTCGGTCGGAGGAGACATTACCCAAGGTCTTCCCCGCGTTGAGGAAATTTTTGAAAAAAGATCGCCCAAGAATCCGGCGGTTATCGCCAAAGTTGACGGCGTCATTTCCGAGATAAAAGATCTTGGAAAGGAAAAAGTGATTATTATCTTGCCGGAAATTTCTGACAAGCCTAAGGCCAAGAAAAAAAGCGAGATTGAGTACACGGTAAGCTACAACCGCATGTCTCTCGTAAAAGCGGGCGATAAGGTGAAAAAAGGAGACCTCCTGACTGACGGATCGGTTGATATTGACGATCTTTTCAAGTATGGAGGCAAGGAAAAAGCGGAAGACTATATTATCAATGAAGTTTCCAAGCCTTACGAGCTTCAGGGAGAAACGGTTTCCAGGAAGCATATTGAAGTCATCGTTCGCCAGATGTTTTCGCAGAAAATTGTCAACGATCCGGGAGATACTATTTTGTCAATCGGGGATGTTGTTGACGCGCACAACCTCTATCTTGAGAATGAAAAAATCAAGAAGGGCGGGGAAGGAGCTTCCGCCAAAGCTGAGGCGGTAGTCATGGGAATTTCCGAAGTTTCCCTCGGAAGGAAAAGCTTCCTTTCCGCCGCTTCTTTCCAGCACACCACCCGCGTTCTTATCAATGCCGCCGTTCGGGGCAATGTTGACCGCCTTGCCGGCCTTATGGAGAATGTCATTATCGGAAGGCTTATTCCGGCAGGAACGGGATTTAAGGGAGGAGAGAAGGAGGCGCTACTCAAGAAATTCTTGGCGGAAGCGGATAAAGGAGAGAAAGAGGAGGAAGGAGAAGAGGAATAATAAAGCACGAAATCCGAAATTCGAAATCCGAAACAAAGCCCGAAAATAAAGAAAATTCAAAATAAGAAAATCCCTCGGCCTTTGGCCACTCCCTTTAAAAAAGGAGAATCCTCCTTTTTAAAGGAGGTGTCTGGTACTCCAGACGGAGGATTTTTTGTAATTTAGAATTTGGCTTCATTTGTTTCGGATTTCGTGCTTCGTGCTTCGAATTTTTGAATGTCCAGCAGTGTTGAACAAATCAAGGACCGGCTTTCCATCGCCGAGGTTGTCGGGGCATACATTAAATTGGAGAAAGCCGGATCTAACCTCAAAGCCAAGTGTCCTTTCCACAATGAAAAGACGCCATCTTTTTTTGTTTCTCCTTCCCGCGGAAGCTATTATTGTTTCGGGTGCAACGCCAAGGGAGACATTTTTTCTTTCGTGGAGGCTTTTGAAGGAGTGGATTTTCTCGGGGCTCTCAAAATTTTGGCTTCTAAGGCCGGAATCGCCCTAGAGAGAGAAAATTTCAAAGCTAAAAGCGAGAGAGACAGGCTCTTTCAAGCGATGGACACGGCTGCCTTTTTCTTTGAGGGGGAACTCTGGAAAAGCCCGCAGGCCCTGAATTACTTGAAAAAAAGGGGGCTCTTGGAGAAGACTATAAAAGAATGGAGGCTGGGATTCGCTCCAAACGAGTGGCGGTCTCTTTTTGATTTTATGAGCCGGAAGGGGTTTTCTGAAAAAGAGCTCATGAAAGCCGGGCTCGCCAAAGAATCCGCCGGACGCTTCTACGACGCTTTTCGGGGCAGGATAATGTTTCCCATAGAGGACGTTTCCGGACGGATAATAGCTTTTTCCGGAAGAATTTTGCCGGAGTATGACGATAAAAAATCGGGAAAGTATATTAATAGCCCGGAAACGGAACTTTTTAACAAATCATCCGTATTATATGGAATGTCAAGAGCAAAAGCTTCTATCCGTTCCCGAGATTACGCTATTTTGGTTGAAGGCCAGATGGATCTTCTTATGTGCCACCAAGCTGGCTTTCTGAATACAGCGGCTTCTTCGGGAACAGCCATGACCCCAAGGCATATTGATCTTTTAAAAAGGTTTTCTGATAACATTATAATGTCTTTTGACGCGGATAAAGCCGGATTCAAAGCTTCGGAGAGGGCTTTCAAACTCGCTCTTCAGAACGGCATGAGCGTCAAGGCCGTGGAGATAGAGGGGGGCAAAGATCCGGCTGATCTAATTTTGAGCGACCCGAAAGAATGGGCGAGAGCGGTTAAGGAAAGCAAGCATATCGTGGATTTCTATCTGGATCGGCTTATGAAAAGCGGGCTTTCGGGAAGGAAGCTTGTTTCGGAGGTAAAAGATAAGGTTCTCCCTTTTGTTAAAGCAGTCCCTTCCTCCTCCCTTCAGTCCCGGCTTGTCGGAGACATCGCCGGAAAGGCGGGAATCCGCGAAGAAGCGATTTGGGAAGATTTGAGGGGCATTAAAGAAGAAGAAAATTTGGACAACAGAGGCTCGCCGGCGGGAAGCTCTCGCGGGGAGGGAAGCCCTTCCCGGGAAAATCAGCTTTGGCGGAAAATTTTCGGAATCATTTACTGGCTGGAAGGAAAAAAAGAAGACGGCCAGATTTCTTTTTTAAAAGGCAGGCTTGAGGGGATAGCGGGGGACAGCTTAAAAGAAAGGGAAAAAAGTTATATCAATATAAGAGAGGCTTTAATATTTGAATCGGAGGCAGCCTATGACGGATCGGAAAATTTAGAGGAAGAATTTTTAGAAATTCTCCGGAGGATTGAAGAGCAGGTTCTCAGGGAAAAATTGGAAGAAGCCATGAACGCTCTTTATAAAGCGGAGAAAGACAAAGACGCGAAAAGGTCGGAGGAACTGATTAAAAGGTGCCAGGAGATATCAAGAAAGATAAATGAGATAAAAGAAAAAAGATAAAATTAACCTAATTTCTAATTAACCTAATTAACCTAATAAAGCACCAATTCCTAAATCCCAAAATTATACCCATGGAATTTTTTTGGAGCTTAGTCATTGGGATTTTATTAGACTAATTAGGTTAATTAGAAATTAGAAATTTTTAGATTATGGCTAAAAAATCAAAAAAACTTCATAAAAAGCCGGTCAAGAAAAAAGCTTCTTCAAAAAAGAAGGCTGTTAAGAAGCTTTCCAAGAAAATTGCCTCAAAGGCTCCCAAGCTTTCCAAAAAAGAGCAGGAGGCGGAAGAAAAATCCCTCAGGCTTGTGGCCAAGGGCAGGGAAAGAGGATTTGTGACTTATGACGAAATTTTGAAGGAATTTCCGACGGTAGAGGACGATATCGTTTTTCTGGAAAAGCTTTACTCAAGGCTTTCCACTGCCGGAATAGATATTTTGGAAGGAGGGGGAATGCTTGATTTGACGGAGGATGACGCCAAGAAAAATCTTTACGGAGGAAAGGCCAATGATCCGTCTTACGACTCCATCCAGATTTACCTCAAAGAGATCGGCCAGTATCCTTTGATTATGGCAAGCCAGGAAAAAGATTTGGCTAAGAGAATTCAAGCAGGAGATGAGGAAGCAAAAAATCTTCTGGCCAGAGCGAACCTTCGTCTGGTTGTTTCTATTGCCAAAAAATACGTGGGAAGAAGCCAGGACTTGACCCTGCTTGATCTTATTCAGGAAGGGAATCTCGGGCTTTTCAAGGCGGTTGATAAATTTGACTGGACGAAGGGTTACAAGTTTTCCACCTATGCCACTTGGTGGATCAGGCAGGCTATTACTCGCGCTTTGGCCGATCAGTCCCGCACTATCCGCGTGCCCGTGCACATGGTGGAAACGATTGCCAAATACAAGCAGGTTGTCAGGAGATTATCCCAGGATTTGGGGAGGGACCCCTTGCCGGAGGAAATTGCCGTTGAAATGGGGATTGACGTGGATAAGGTTTATAGCATTGAAAAGATTGATCAGGACACGGTACCCCTTGAAAGTCCGGTCGGGGATGACAATGATGACGGCAAGTCCACTCTCGGAGATTTTCTTGCTGATGACAAAATTCTTTCGCCGGATCAGGATTCTTCAAGAAGGATTCTTTCCGACCAGGTCAGGGAAATTTTGAACGAGCTTTCGGAAAAAGAAAGGAGGATTTTGGAAATGCGCCACGGGCTCACGGACGGAGTTCAGCATACTCTTGAAGAAGTGGGGCAGAAGTTCGGGGTTACCCGCGAGCGTATCCGCCAGATTGAGGCCAAAGCTCACGAAAAAATCCGCACCCACGAAAAAGCAAAAAAACTCCAGAGCTATTAGGGCCGCTGAAATTTTTCAAAAACATAAAAAACCGGCCAGTTTCTCTTTTTTGGAGCACGGATATTTTCTTGCTAGAAAATTCCTCGTGCTCGCGCCGGTCGCGCTCGCAAGTCTCCAAAAAAGAGAAACTGGCCGGTTTTTTCGTGATTTGTTTTTGAAAAATTTTGAGGCGGCCTAGCTCTTCCGTCTCGGAAAAGGGGAGGGGAAGGGGAAAAGAGAAGACAGATGGGCACCATCCGCCTCCGCAGACTTCGGCGGATGGTGCCCATCTGTCTTTGTCCGCCCTATTCTATTTTTCTTATTAATCCTATTCATCTTATTTATCCTATTTTTCTCATTTTCCCCTTTTACCCCCCCTTCACCCTTTTTCTTAATCCCCCTTTCTTAAAGGGGGCTGGGGGATTTTCCTCCTTTTTTAATATTTGAAGTGTCCTAAATTTTCTGGTCTTTGAAGTCAGGTCTCTACGGCTTCATCTTCTCTTTTCTCCGAGACCTGACTTCTACGGTTTTGCTTTTTAAAAACAAAAAAACCGCACCAAATTGATGCGGTTGTGCGACTCCGGAGGAGGACGGTTCTTGTTCTGCTCCATGTTCCTTGAGATCAAGGAAGGGATGCAATTACACGTTTAGGAGATTTCTCTCACCTAGCTCCGTGTCATGGTCGCTTCAAATGTGCTGTCACCCTTTTTGATAGTAACTTTGTCGCTTCCGAGAATCCGGTTTAGCGCTCTAGGGACAAGCGCCATGAAAAACTCCTTTAATTCGTCCGGCGTTACCCCAATTTTTTTTGCCACATTCGGAATTTCTCTATCCAATTCCTCGTTACCTCCGATCCCTTGTTTAGCCATTCTGCTGATGATTAGCTGGATAGCTATTTCCCCCATTCTTTGCTCCGTCATATTTTCTCCTTTTTAAGGTTCTATTTAACCGCGCTTTGCGGTAAGATCAAAATATTAATAAATATTCAGTCTTGTTATATCTTAGCATTTTTACTTTAAAAAGTCAACCCAGTAGTGAAATTTCGTCTTATTTGCTCCGCTTTTATAACTAAAAAGTTACTAGAAGTCTTTATTATCAACATATTTTAGTAGCCAGATAATAGGGTTATTTGCAAACAGAAAGCGAGCCGAAATTCTACTACTGGGTCAAGTTTTTTCGCGTCAATTTTTGAACCCGAAATAAACTACCTCGCAGCAAGCTGTTCCCTCACTACGCTTCGCTTCGTATCGGCGAGGTATTCAGGAGCTTCGCTCTGGATTACCTTGAAAACCAAAGGTTTTTAAACTTTCCTTAGCGGAAACTCCGCAACAAGCTGACGGAGTATTAAATGAATAAAATCAAAAACGATATTAAAATTATTCCAAAAACTTATATCCAAAAATACGCCTCAAAATCATACGATCGTATGATTTTGAGTAGAGGGGATTGTAAAAAATACAAAGGTGTGGTAGGATTTCCAGCAGATACGCAAACGCTTCTGCGTGCCTAAAGAGAATAAACCAAACCGGCCTGAAGCCGGAGAGGGGGTCTGAAGCCCATTTTTCTTTAAAACAAAATTGAAGCGAATGAAGAAGTTCTATGAAAAGAAAATATATGACGGAGAGGGAACTTTTAACTCTTCAGAAGTATCATCTAGTTCCGGCTGAACTTGTGAATAAGTGGGTAACAGCGTTTAAGCGGAATCCTATACAAGTGGCGACAGAAAATCTAACTCTGTGCCTTAGGGCAAGCTTTATATTGATAATGTTAGGAATTGTAATGATGCCTCTCGTTTATTATGGGACAGATCCCGGCACGATTCTTTTTGTTTCTTTTTTGTTTGCCTGTTCTATTTTTGTCATTCTGGTTTGGTCGGTTAGTCGCTCGGCTTTCGGCTCTGATTGGCTTATGTTGGGAGAAGCCTTCGGAAAACCACTTGGAGGTTTTTATGAAATATCGAAAGAACAAGCCAAAAATTTGGCCGAAGAGAGACTTATCTTATGGGCCAAAGGAACTGTAAGATGGCAAAATAACTTAAGAGATTCAAATGGATCTCCAGAAGAATACCAGCACGCATTGAAAGAGTGCGAAATGAGGCGGAACGAATTCCGATCTATGCACGGAATCTTTCTCAAGTTCGGCTTAGTGGAGGAAAAATGGGATAAATACTTTGCTGAAGCAAAAAAAAGATTAGAAAAAGAGCCTATCAATGCCTATCAATCTTGATGAGTTGAAATAATCTCCGAGAGTTGAAAAGTTCTTGTTTGGGGGAATGAAAATCAAGCGGTCGCGCCTAGGCGCAACTGCTTTTATCTTTTTTAAACATTCTAGGATTTGAAGATTTTATGCAGAATAAAAAACAGAGCCGAACAAGCCGGCTCTTTTTTATCGTCTATTTTAATGAAAGCTCGGCGGAGCTTTCATTGTCGGCCACCTGCGCTTTTCAGGCACTCGCCTGGTTGCGCGGGGTGGAGAAGTCTCCTTTTCTTCTCCGTTGCTTATTTTTCTTCCGGCGGATACATGCCCGGTGGAAGAACAAAAAATAGGCCTTGTGGACGATACGGTCTGAAGCATTTTATCTCCTTTTGTTTGATTTTTTGTGCAATGGCGGTAGGTCGCCAAGAAAAGTTTATCATAATAAAAATTTTGAGCAAGAAAAATGGCGTCCCGACTCATGTGTCGGAACGCCAGAATTTTTATGGCTAGCGGTCTCCTGGCGGAAGAGAGAGAGGAAGCCATTGAGTGCGGACAGTGAGAACTCTCTTTGCCCGTCTTTTTCTGTCCCAAAAACTTCTAATCCTATTCATGACCGGAGAAAAGTTATCTCCTTCATCTACCGAAACGTGCATCTGCTGAAACAGCTCTTTTGCCCGTACAGACTGTACGGGCGACAGTTTTCTTTTTCTTGCCATAAAACCTCCTTATATTGGTTTTTTGCATTCCAAAAACAGCTTAAACTCTAGCAAACTTTATTTTTGTTGTCAAATGATGCACTGGGTTAGTATACACTTGACACTAGATTGAAGCTTGAAAACAATGAATA
>CAYGHQ010000013.1:0-21922 GCA_964349845.1 uncultured Candidatus Saccharibacteria bacterium | reverse complement strand
TTACAGGGACTGTCCACTCTTTGGACAATTAAGAAATTGTCTCAAAGAGTCTTGCGGAGCTTCGAGTATTCGCTCCTCACCCCTCGGGCAGGGGAGAAGGGGAAATTTTCGCATTCTTTATACAGTTTCTTTCATTTTCTGTCTGATGACTTTGAGAATTTCATTTTCAATTTTTGAATTTTCTTTGAGAAATTGGCGGGTGGCGTCATATCCTCGCCCAAGTTTTACTTCTTCTCCCGCTTTGCCGTCAGGCAGGGCGGGGAAGTAGGAATAGGATGTTCCGGATTTTTTGATGATTCCATATTTTTCCCCGAGAGCGATAACTTCTCCTTGGCGAGAAATACCTTCGTTATACATCAAGTCAAATTCCGTCTGCTTAAAAGGCGCGGCCACTTTGTTTTTGACCACTTTTACCCGCACGCGTCCCCCCATTACTTCCTCCCCCTTCTTTATCTGGGCAATCCTGCGGATATCAAGCCGAACGGAAGTATAAAATTTCAAAGCTTTGCCCCCAGGTGTTGTTTCCGGATTTCCGAACATTACTCCGATTTGCATTCTGATCTGGTTTATAAAAATAACAATAGTTTTGGATCGGGCGACGATAGCCGTGAGTTTTCGGAGGGCTTGGGACATAAGGCGCGCTTGTTTTCCGACATGTTGGGCTCCCATATCCCCCTCAATTTCATCTTTGGGAGTAAGAGCAGCCACGGAATCAATGACCACCACGTCAATTTTTCCCGATCGGACAAGGCTCTCCACAATCTCTAAACCTTGCTCTCCCGTGTCCGGCTGGGAAATCAATAATTCGTCAATTTTCACTCCCAATTTCTTGGCGTATTCCGGATCCATGGCGTGTTCGGCGTCAATGTAAGCGCAAAGCCCGCCCTTTTTCTGGGCTTCGGCTACCACGTGGAGGGCAAGAGTGGTTTTTCCGGAAGATTCCGGACCGAAAACCTCCACTATTCTTCCGCGGGGAAGCCCGCCAACCCCCAAAGCGTCGTCAAGGCCGATTGAGCCGGTAGAAATAGCATCCACGTCAACGTGGGGCTTTTCTCCGAGCTTCATGATTGAGTCTTCTCCGAACTTGGTCTTGATACTCGCCAAAGTGTCTTCAATCGCTTCTTGCCCCACCGTTTTTTCCGGCTTTTCTTCTTTTTTCTTTTTGAATGCCATGTGAATAGGGACTAGGGTATAGGTTTAGGGAATAGGGAAAATTAATCCCAAAAAACCAAAACAATATTCCTCTAGGTATTTTAAAGTTAATTTTAATAATTTTCGTAATCTTTTTAAATTTCAGACATCTCGTTATTTTCATTGAAAACTTGCCCCGTGCCGAGGAACTCTGGTTTATCTGATACCGGGATTGGGAACTGCCCGCTCGAATCGCCCGAAGCAGATGCTTCAGTGCGGGCGGATGGATTGGGAATTTCCCCTTTATATACAACCTCAATAACCTTTTCTTTGGTTCGCCCGAATTTGTCTTTAACCTCTATCTTAATAGCATTATAGCCGTTTGCAAGCAGAAATTCTTCTCTAAACTTTCCTTCGCTGTCTATGTAAATAGGCCTGTCGTCCAAAGAAATGTAGGAAATATTTGAAGCCTTGCCGGTTATCTTAGCCAAAGGCTCTAACAGGGTTTCTCCGTTCTTGGGGCTTAGAATTGAGACTGTCGGTCCGTAAATAAGGTCCCGGGCCTGATAATATCCATAGCTTGTTAAAAATCCTCCCAGCAATATGAGGAAAATGGCTATGACGATTTTTTTTGCTTTGCAATCCATGTTTCTATAGATTATTCAGGGTTTCCGCGTTTTCTTCTTCGGTTTCGGGGGAAGCGGAGGAGGATGAGTTAGACGGGGTTCCCCCCATAACTTCTCTGGGCTTGGCTCCGTCGGCCGGCCCTATTATTCCGCGCTCTTCCAGGATATCCATAAGCCTGGCCGCCCGCGCGTATCCCACCCGAAGCTTTCTTTGGATATAGGAAGTTGAAGCTTTTCCAGCTTTGATGACTTCTTCCCGGGCTTGCTCGTAAAGATCGTCGTCAATCTCTTCGCCTTGTTCTTCAAAAGAAGACTCAAAAATCGCGTTTTTATCGGCGACAGCTTCGCTGGTAAGATTGATTTCACTTGGAATATCGTCCCCATGCTCTTGAATCAAGTGTTTTACCACTTTCTTTACTTCCGATTCGGATATATAAGCGGACTGGATTCTCTGCGGTTTGGACGTTTCTGCTCCGAGATAGAGCATGTCTCCGGCTCCCAAAAGTTTCTCGGCTCCTCCGGTGTCAAGGATCGTTCTGGAGTCAATTTGGGAAGAAACCTGGAGGGCGATTCTTGCCGGCACGTTAGCCTTGATTAATCCCGTGATGACATTTACCGAAGGCCTTTGGGTGGAAAGAATAAGATGGATTCCGACTGCCCGGCTCATCTGGGCAAGCCTCACAATGGCCGACTCAAGTTCTCGCGGGTATGTGCTCATGATATCAGCCAGCTCGTCAATGACAATGACTATGTAAGGCATCATTTCGGGAAGTTTGACCGACTCATCCGGAGAAATTTCATCCCCCTCTTTATTTTTGAGTTTTTTAAGTTCCGGCTCCAAAACGTTTTTATGATAAGACTCTATGTCTCGGACAGCTTCCGATTCCAATATATCGTATCTTCTATCCATTTCTTTTGCCGCCCATTTTAAAGCCAAAATGGCTTTTTTGGCCTCGGTAATGACCGGAGTAAGGAGATGGGGGATGCGGTTGTAGAGAGTAAGCTCCACTCTTTTGGGATCAATCATGATAAATTTCAAATTTTCAGGAGAATTTCTGAATATCAAGGAAGTGATAATTGTGTGTATGATGACACTTTTCCCGGAACCGGTCGTGCCGGATATAAGAAGGTGGGGCATCTTTGCCAGATTGGCGAAATGGCATTTGCCAGTAATGCTTTTCCCCAGAGAAAGAAGAAGGCTTTTTGGAGAAGTTTGAAATTCCTCGCTTCCAAGCATTGTGGCCAGGCCTACGGTAGATTTCGTGTTGTTGGGTATTTCAATGCCAACCAGAGATTTTCCCGGAATGGGGGCTTCAATGCGGAGAGGGTGGGCTGCCAAGGCTAAGGAAAGATCGTTCTGAAGGGCGACGATTTTGGAAAGCTTGACGCCCTCGGCCGGTTTTAAGGCGTACCTTGTAACCGAAGGCCCGATTGAAACTTCATCCATCTCCACGTTAATGCCGAAGTTTTGGAGAGTGCGCCGGATGACATTCATCCTGGCTTTGATGTCCCCGACTTCCGGTTTTCCCTTGTCTCTCTCAAGAAGGGAAAGGGGAGGAGGGGAATAAGTTCTCACTATTCCTCTGAAGCGGTCGGGATCAGCGCTTTTCGGGAAAAATTCCTCTTCCAAAGCGGGAGGAGTTTTAATTTTCTCCCTTTTTTCTTCTTTTGGAGGAAGAGGCTGGCCAGCATCTTCTTTGTCTTCGGGGACATCTTCTTCTGCGGTTTCGAACGAATCCTCTTCTTTTTCCTCCGCCACGCCTAAGTCTTTTTCTTTTCTCCGAAAGAATTTTCTCCACAGGTAAATCAGCGGGTCGGCTTTTATGGTAGTTTCAAAAATAATAAGCAGGGAGATGACAAAAAGGGCGCCCAGAAAGAGGACGCTTCCATAGATATCAAGCAGGCGAAGAAGGGGGCGTCCGATTATTCCGCCTAAAATTCCGCCGTTGTTTTCATCTACCAAATAGATGAGTCCCAGCCCCGCCAAAAAGAACAAGAACGACGCAAATACTTTCGTTAAAGGGAAATTTCTCCGTATGTTTTTCCAGAAAGAAAACCCCACAATAAAAAAAACCACGGGCAGAAGAAAGTACCCGAACCCTAAGAGCAAAGAAAGCCATTCATAAGCCAGCATCCCCAGAACTCCCGATTTTCCCGCCGCTGAAAGGATAAAGAGAATGCCTCCGACAAAAAAAACGATCGCGAGTATTCCTCGGAGAGTTTCTTCCCTGACCCCTTTTATAAAGCTGTCAGAATCCTTAAGCTCGTCTTTATTTCGTTTAGCCATAACAGGTATATTTTAGCATATAAAAGTAAATCCGAAATCCGAAGCACGAAATCCCCGCCCGAACCGTTCGAAGCGGACGCTTCGGTACGGGCGGGCAAAACAAACAAAACCAAACAAAGAAAATTCAAAATTTCAAACAAATCCTCTGCCTCAAAGACTCGGCACCTCCTTTCCCACTTCGCTCCGAAACGGAGCTACGGAGGGACACAGTAAGAAAGGGGGATTTAAATCCCCCTTTTCTAAAGGGTGAGAAGCGACCTTAAGGAAGCTTCGCAAGACTTTGTGAGAACTTTTCCGAACGAAGTGAAGGAAAAGATCCATAAAGTGTACTGCTCCTGTAAGGAGTGGCCCCGCATAATTCGGGCGGGGCCGAGGGATTTTTCTTGTTTTGAATTTTTGATTTCTCCCCTATTTTTCCGCCTGCGCGGATCCGCAAGGGCGGACGGGGTTTGTTTCGGATTTCGTGCTTCGGATTTTTGACTTCTATGGATGTCCTCTATATAATGGACAAAAGACTCAATAAACCTCTAAAAAACGTCCTTTAAAGGTAAAAGACACCTAAAAGGACAAAAATAAAAAGAATTTCAATGGAAAAGGACAGTCAGATTAAAAAAGACGGGGAAAAAGAGCAGGAGGAAAATCCTATTGTTGAAAGGGTGTTTTTAAACAATGATTTCTTGGAATTCCTAAGAAAAAAGACAGAAAGGGTCTCCGCAGCTGTGCATCTCATCACAGCTTCTCTAAAGGACACTGACCCTATAAAAAATATTTTGCGTTCCCATGCTCTTTCTCTTTTAGACAAAAATTTGCTGTTTCTTTCCAAAGACATTCCCGTCTCTTTATTTTCTTTGGAAGAATTTATAGTTGAATCCAAGCGTCTGGTTTCACTTCTCTGTTCGGCATCTCTCGGCGGGCTTATCTCGCAAATGAACTTCTCGGTTCTTGAAAGGGAAGTGCATAATCTTATATTTTCTCTGCAAAACAAGAGCTTGACTCCAAAGAAAGGCTCCCTTTCCCTGATCAAGGAATTTTTTGAGCCGGAAAAATCAAGGCTCGCTATGAAGGAGCAAGATAAAAGACAGATTTTTTTAAGGGACAAAAATAGCGGTTATCTTCATGCTGGTCAGTTGACAGGCGATCAAAATATTAAAGGACAATCTATGCCTGAAAAAAAGAAAGAGTCCAGACGGTCCTCAATTATGAGCATGCTCCAATCTAAAAACAGCCTAACCGTCAGGGACTTTTTAGGCTCTATAAAAGACTGCAGTCCAAAAACTATTCAAAGGGAACTTTTGGACATGGTTAAAGAAGGTGTCTTAAAGAAAGAGGGAGAAAAAAGATGGAGCAGATATAGTCTAGCCATTAGGGAATAGCCACTAGCCACTAGGGGAAGGGACTAGGCACTAGCCAATAGGGAATAGGGAAAATACAAAAACAAGAAAACGAATTCGCCAGAGGAAGGTGCATTTTTTCTTCCCTTCTTTGTCTTTCCCTAGTGGCTAGTGGCTAATCTCTAACCCCTTCTTTCAGTTGTTGTATTTTTTCCTGTTTTATGCAATAATGCCATTCTGGTAACTTTATATGAAATTAGCCCTAATTTTAAGGGCTAATTTGCGTACCGAAGTTATCCACATATTGTTTTTTGCAGGGATCTTCATAGAGATATATAATGTCCGGAGGTGCGCCAAACCGAAAAGATTTTTTGGTTTGCGCGGCTCTTCCGTAAGAGGGTTGTGACTTTAGATATTTTTATTTCCCCACGCAGGAAGAATCAGTCCGTTGACAGCTGAATAGCGAATACAAAATTGGGTCTTAATTCCTCCTTTCTTAAAGGAGGCCTGCCCGCCATCGCTACGCTCAGGCGTTAGCAGGCGGGTATCCGGTACTCCGGACGGAGGATTTAAATCCTTCCCTTTGGGTACAAAGGACTCCCTTTTTTAAAGGGAGAATTAAGAACCAAAAATTCTGAAATCCTTTTCCAGTTAGTTAACTGCTTAACGATAGAAATTCGGTCCAAAATTTATAAGCTATCTTTTCTCTTTGTGTCGATTAAATAAAGGGAAGAGAATAGTGAAGAGTTAAGACTGTTCGCGGAAAATTTTCCGCGAACCGATGAAGTTCGCGAAGTTCTGGAATTTTAAGTCGAAATTTCAAAATCAAGTTTCTTTCAAAAATTTTGCAAAAACTTTTGAAAGAATTTCGCGGGCAAAAAATTCTTTTCCGTCTCATATTATTAATTTTTATTAGTTAGTTTAAGGACGGCAAAGAAATTAAATTAGAAAAAAATGAGTAAAAAAATTATTTCAATCGCGTTAGGAAGCGCTATAGCTTTGAGCTTGGTTTTCGGCGGAGCGGTAGAGGCGAACGCCTTGACCACTGCCGAGCTTCAAGCCCAAATCGCCGCTCTTCAAGCGCAGCTCACGGCTCTTACCGGAGAAACATCAACAACCGGAGGAGTATCATATACGTTTACACAAACATTAAAGCAGGGTTCAACTGGCGTTGAGGTTCTGAATCTTCAGAAACTTTTGAACCAGAGCGCGGACACTCAAGTGTCTTTGACTGGCGCCGGATCCCCGGGAAATGAAACTTCTTACTTTGGTCCCGCGACTAAAGGGGCGGTTATCAAATTCCAGGAGAAATACGCTTCCGATGTTCTTACTCCCTTGGGACTTTCCTCGGGGACAGGATTAGTCGGAGCGGCTACCCGGGCCAAGTTGAATTCAATGACAGTTGCCACCGGCGGGACAACCGGAGGAACGACAACTTATCCCGCGGGATGCACCTCGGCTGTCGGCTACAGCCCGACAACAGGTTTGCCATGTTCTGGCGGAACAACCACCGGAGGAACAGTTACGCCGACAGTAGGAACTGGACTTACAGTCTCGGCTCCTCAACAGCCGGCGGTATCCTTGGCTCCTGAATCAGCCTCCAGAGTTCCTTTCACAAAAGTAACTTTGTCAGCGGGAAATGATGGAGACGTTACGGTCAATTCAATTACAGTTGAGAGAACCGGTTTGGCTCAAGACGCCGTCTTCTCCGGAGTTGTCCTTTTGGACGAAAACGGACTTCAGATCGGTATCGCCAAAACTTGGAACTCAAATCATCAGGCTATGGTCGGCGAAGCTTTTACAGTTAAGGCTGGCCAGTCAAGAACATTGACTATCGCTGGAAATATGGCCGCTTCTCTTGATGCTTATGCCGGACAAGTTGCCACTATCGCGGTTGTCGGAGTAAACACTTCAGCTACCGTCTCTGGAACTCTTCCGATAACAGGAACGGCTCAGACAATCAACGCTTCATTGACTTTGGGATCAGCCACTCTCGCCACTTCTTCTTATGATCCTGCTACAGCTATTACTAAGGAAATCGGTACAACTGGATACAAATTTTCTGGTATTCGTGCAACAGCTGGGTCAGCAGAAAAAATAAGATTATGGTCAATAAGATGGAATCAAATAGGATCGGCCTCGTCAAACGATTTGGCTAATGTTAAGACATATGTTGACGGAACAGCTTACGACACCACGATTTCAGCCGATGGAAAATACTACACTTCCATTTTCCCTGGCGGAATCTTGATTGATAAAGGATTTTCCAAAGATATTTATGTTCAAGCTGATATCATTGGAACAGGCTCTGCCAACAGAACTGTTCAGTTTGATATCTATAAAACCACGGACATCTATCTTACTGGAGAAACATATGGATATGGTGTAAGTCCAACGGCTAACACGACAGCAACAGCTGGAGCTGGAACACAGTTTACTACTGGCACTCCTTTCTTTGATGGATCGTTAGTTACGATCAGTGCTGGATCAGTAACGACAGTCTCAAAAGCAACATCAGTTGCGGCTCAAAATATCGCTATCAATGTTGCTAATCAGCCTTTGGGCGGATTTGATATTGATCTGAAGGGAGAACCGGTTTCAGTTCAACAAATGATCTTCCATATCGCGACAACTGGAGCTCCGACTGGATCAGCTTCTCCTCTTCTTACCAATGTAACGTTGGTAGATTCAAATGGAGCGGTTGTAGCAGGACCGGTTGACGCGACAGCTGAATCGGCCACATTGCAGAAGGTTACTTTCACTGACACTGTTACTTTCCCCATTGGAAAGAAGACATACACTTTGAAAGGAAAGGTTGCATCGGTTTCTCCAAATGGAGGCACCTTTATTGTGTCAACAACACCTTCAACTGCAGTTGACTGGACAACAATCACTGGTCAGACAACAGGAAATTCAATTCCACTGGCTTTGTCAGCGGTTACAATGAACACAATGACGGTCAAGGCAGCGTCTTTGGCCATTACGGTGTCTTCAAACCCTGTAGCTCAAACGATAGTATCAGGAGCGCAAAGCTTTTTGTTCTCAAATATTCAGCTTGACGCTACCCAATCAGGAGAAGATATGAGAATCTCCAATCTTCCTGTTAAAATTACAGTAGGGTCATCGGCTGATTACAACGATCTTACAGCTTGTCAAATTTATGATGGATCTACAGCTTTGAACACTGGTTCGAACGTTGTTAATCCGACAGCTTCCACAGCAAGCCCAGCCGGAACAGGAGCAGAAACATTCACGTTTGATCAATCTCTTACAATTCCGAAAGGAACAGTCAAGACATTGGCTATAAAATGTAATGTTTCTTCTGGAACTGTGGCAGGCGCTAATGAAACCTATAAAATTGGTATGACTGACGCAAACATTACAGGTCTTACTGTAACAGGTATTACCTCTTCTGCTTCAGTTACTCCAACGGGAACAGGAGCGAGCCAGCTCGGTCAGCTTATGACCGTCGGTTCAAGTTCTCTCACTGTGACTAAGGACGCTTCAAGTCCTTCTTACACTGTTGTTTCGGGAGGCTCAACAGGAGTTGTTGTTGGGGTTATCAAGTTTACGGCCAACAATCAGGCTGTCAACCTTCAGAAGGTTGGATTGAAACTAACCAACACAGCTTCCAGCTCTTCATCAGACTTGGTTAGAGTAACTCTTTGGGACGGAGCTACGCAGGTAGGTACGGCGGTTACATTTACCGGAGCGAACACTATTGCCTCTTCAACTGATCTTGGTCTTGTTCTTCCAAAAGACTCTGACAAGACTTTGATAGTCAAAGCTGACTTGGCTGGCATAGGAACCAGTGAATCAGGAACGCAAGGACATTTGATCGCTGTTGATTACCAGAGCGCACAGGGAACAGGATCTCAGTCTGGAACGACCATTGAGGGATCCGGTTCAACCGCCTTTGATGGAATCAGGCTCTTTAAATCCTTCCCAACATTCGCTGGGGCTGGAGCCTCGGGATCTGACACTTACTTGAGCACGAGCGGAGTTGCCGGCACCAATGTCGGACTCCTCCGATTCAAGGTTACAGCTGACGCTGCTGGAGACGTTGCTATAGCTTCCTTAAAGATTTCTATTGCTACAACTTCAGCCACGGTTATGGGTGTCAATATCTACGGATTTACCGATTCGGCTTACTCTCAAGGTATTTCTGGAATTAACACCAGCGGAGCTTTCTTGACAAATACCCTAGGCCCTACTACGGGATTGGCCAATGCTCCTACTCTTCAGATTGTTCCTCAGACAACGACAGGAGCAAGCACCACGATCACCATTCCTAAGGGAACTTCAAGATACTTTGAAGTTAGAGGAAACGTAGCTGTGGTTGGATCAGCGACAAGCTACTCGGTCTCTACGACTTTGAAAGGAGATACAGCTTACCCAGCCGCTCCTCCTCTGCTCATTGCTTGCAATAACGGAGATAGGTGTGGAGTTGCGGGTGGTGTTGCTGGCGTTTCTTCTTCAACAGCTAGCGAGTTCATGGCTTCGTCAACCGCCTTTACGGTTACAGCAGCCACAGCGTCCAACTTCATTTGGTCACCGCTTGCCACAACGACAAGCTTGACGACAAACGATTGGACAAATGGTTATGGAATTATGGGCTTGCCTTCAAACGGTATCACCCACACCAGAAACCAGTAATCTAATTTAGCCACTTGTGTCCCTTGCCATTTGGTAGGGGAGGCTAAGCAAAAACCCCGCACTTTTGTGCGGGGTTTTTGCGTTGTCTGTTGGGCGTGGATTTCCTCCCCTCCTGCCTGAGGATCTTCTCTCCTCTCCCCCTGCCTGAGGGGGAGAAGCGAGTCTTCGAGCAGAGGGGGTGGGAGAGATTTTGGTAATAATTTTCTCCCACCACCCCCAACCCCTCCTCAGGCAGGAGGGGAGGAAAACCATGAATCGCGGAAATGACAGAAAATGCTAATGTAACAGACTTATGCTACAATTCCCCCCATGGAAAACCCAACAAAACCAAAATATTTAACCATTTTTATAATCGCCGTCCTTCTTCTTGCCGGCGGATACTATATTTATCAAGATATTTCCAAATTATCTTCGCCTGTTGTTGAACCGGCAACTGAAACAATAACCAAAGACGGCATAACATTTACAGCGCCAAAAGGAAGCGATATTAAAATTGAGCAAGTGTCCGATAAACCTGCTAAAATCACCGCTCTTTCTTTGGGAAGAAAGATTGTTCCGCCGGCAAATATGCCAAAAGACGCGCAAATTCTTTACGCTAAAAAGATTTCTGAATTGGAGGCGAAGCTTCAAAATAATCCGGACTCTTTTGACGACTGGATAACTCTTGGCGGACTCCGATCGGCGATTGAGGATTATACGGAAGCGGGGAGAGTGTGGGAGTTTGTCAGCAAAAATTGGCCGTCCAACTATCTCTCTTTCTCCAACCTTGGCGATTTGTATGGCTACTATATTAAGGATTTTCAAAAAGCCGAAGAGAATTTTCTCAAGGCTATTCAAAACGGGCCTAGTATTGAACAGATATACATCCAAACAGCCAATTTCTACAAAGATGTAATGAAAGATGTCGCCAAAGCCCGCGCAATTCTCCAAAAAGGCAAAACCGCCATTCCCTCCTCTCTGGAAATCCCCAAAATGCTCAATGCTTTAATGCCATAAGGATATCGACTTTTTCTTGTGCTGGTTACCGTTGACTCTTGTTAAGATGTCCTTCGGCGACATCTTTAAGATGAATAAGATTTAATAAATAAGATCAGAAATTAAGAAATAAGATCAAAGTAGGAAAGTAAGATCAGAATGATAAATCCAAGACCCCGAAGTTAAAATATACGATCGTACAAATTAACTTCGCGTAATCTTATTAATTTCTTGTCCGCCAAAAATCCAACGGAAGTTTGTTATGATGTTTTTGGGCAAATCCGCTTCTGATGTTCTTGTGATAATCTGTCGGTAACAATATCAATAAAATATCAACTAAAGTGCCAAGCGTTACTATTTGCAATCCGAAGCTAAAATATACGATCGTACAAATTAACTTCATCTGATATTATTATCTCATTAATGTTTACGAATTTCGGATCGAGTAAAATGCGCAAAGCAGTTTATATTTTTTGTTGGAATCATTTTGTAAGAGTATGGAAAATCTGAAGAAACTTGAAGAAAGTTCTGCCAAAAAGACAAAGCGGAACAATATCAAAAAGGCCGTTCTTCTTACGGTAAAAACTGCCGGACTTTTAAGTATGGCTCTCTTAGCTCCAAACGCTATTCAGGTTTTGAAATCTTTTGGGTATAAGCCCGGGAAAAACCAAAATGGAGTAATCCGAGGTTCAAGAAATAAACTTATAACGAATGGGTTGTTAAAGTATGAAGGAAGATTTTTAAAACTTACTCCTAAGGGTGAAAAAATATTGAGGCGGTTGGAAATAAATGATTATAAAATTGCCCGGCCCAAAAGGTGGGATAAAAAGTGGAGAATAATAACTTTTGATATCAAAGAGGATAGAAGAAAATTAAGAGATAAAGTCAGAAGAATTCTTATGTCTATAGGATTTATAAATCTTCAGAAAAGTGTTTGGATATATCCTTACAAATGCGAGGATTTGATCTCTATGCTTAAAGCCGAATTTGAAATAGGGAAGGATGTTCTTTATATTATCGCGGATGAGGTGGAAAATGACAGGTGGCTGAAAGAATATTTTGAGTTGGAGGAATTTTCTAAAAAGCCGGAAACAAAAGATGAAAAGGTTATGAAAGCAATTTCCAATTTTCTTTTTCAAGAAAACGAAGGAAAATCAAAGCGAAGCTAATTTGTACGATCGTATATTTTAGCTTCGGGTACAAAATAAATATTTGTTTTGGGTTACCTTATGTTTGTTGTCTTGGTGTGGGGTGGCGGAATGGTTTCGTCAATTTGATTTCTATTATTTTTTCCATAATGCTAAAAAATCAGAGATTAAAGAATAAACAGCATAAAGTTAAGGGGAAAAGTTATCCACAGGGGTCAAAAAATAAGAATAAAGATTTAGTATAATTATTTATATTTTATTAATCGTCGGGATACTCCGCCGAGGCTTTGAGAGTGGGAGGCTTGTTGCGGGGCAGTTCATTAATCTGGTCTTAATTTGCGAATGATGGCGAATGGTGCGGAATTTCCGTATTTATCCGCTGACTTCACTCGTGCCAATCAGTGTCCTCAATATTTGACAAGACTTTTTTTAAGTTTCTTTCGGTGTTTCTGGTTATGATTGCCGTATCCATGATGCTTCTTTATTTTTCTGGCTCATATCAGCTTCAAAAAGAGGAAGAAGAAAAAAACGGGCGCAAATCGCCGGTGGAAATTCCGATTGAGAAGGCAAAAGAAGGGAGGGGGATAGAGGCGAAAAGTCAGGGAAATTAGCTTCTTCTTCCCCTCCTGCCCGAGGAGGGGAAAGTGAGGCTTTGCGAAAGGGGTGGTGGGAGAGAGAGTGTCTGGTGGTCGCTTTCTCCCACCCTTTCGGCTCGAAGACTCGCCACCTTCCCTCAGGCAGGGAAGGAGGAAGAGGAAGACAAAAATAATGGAAAATAACTTAAAAAAATGGATAAAATGGGCGGGGATGATAATCGCTGTTTTGGCGGTGGCGGGAGGAGCGTGGAGTTTTTATAAAATAAACTGGCCACCGTTGGATTTTGATCCGGAGAATTTCAATGAGCTTATTAAAAATGCCAAGAGTCCGGAGCAGATAGTTGAATACACGCATCTGATGCAAGAGGCTTACAAAAACGATCCTTATGGCGGAGCAACACCGGAAGAAACTCTAAATCTTTTTGTTGAGGCGTTGAAAAAAGGGGATACAGATTTAGCGTCAAGATATTTTGCGATTGATAAAAGAAAAGAGATGGCCCAAAATTTAATAAGATGGAAAGAAAATGGGTCAATTGAAAAATTTTTAAATGATTATAAAACAGGACAAGATGGGCAAATGTCAGATGATAAAAATGGCTATACCATGCATGTTTGGAATAAAGAAAAAACTGGTCAATTCTTAATTGAACTGGGGAAAGTTCCTCAGAACAATAAATGGCTTATAAAAAGATTCTAAAAATAATCTTACCGGCATTTTTGATGATGCCGGTTTTTGTTTACGCGTATGACGCGGAAACTACTCACAGAGCCGTTACGAGCGAAGCGGTCAATCTTTTTAATTATTACTATCCCGATTTAAAAATTGCGGATACGGATAAAGATTTAGTGATGGGGGGAAGCAAGGAAGAAGATTATCCGGAAACAAGATGTTTGAATCATTTTTATGACCCGGTCAAAAATGCCGGGCTGGTTTCGAATTTTTCGGCCAAAGAATGGGCTACCGAAACGAATTATCAAAATGGGAAAAACGGAGAAACTTATTTTGCGGGAGGAATTGCCAGTGTTCTTAGGGATAAGTTCGGAAGCGCGGAAGATTATTCATGGGACAGGGCGGTATATGAATACGCGCATAGGGATAAAAATAGGGGACTTCTAACATTGGGGCATGTTATCCATCTTCTTCAGGATATGTCCGTGCCCGATCATACGAGAAATGATACTCATTTGCCTATTTTGGATCAATCTTCTCCTTATGAAGGATGGACAAGCCAATTTACTATTGATAATTTAAAAATTTCTAGTGATTTAATAAAAAAAGGCCAAAAGCCGGTTACCTATTCTTCATTGGGAGAATATTTTGATAAAGTAGCTTCATATAGTAACAATAATTTTTTTAGCAAAGATACGGTAAATGACAAAAGTTATTCTTATCCACAATACGACAAAGGAAACATTCTAGTGGAAAATGGGAAAAGTTTTATTTTAAATAAAGATTCTTTTGGAAATGCATACAAACTTATTGAGTATGTAAAAACATTTAATTCAAATACTAAACAGTATGAAGAAGAATTTATTTTTGATACTGAAACTAGTCACGAAGTTGTTGCCGACTACTGGAAACTTCTATCTAAACAAGCTGTTCTCCATTCGGCGGGGGTGATAAAACTTTTCTTTGATGAGGTGGAAAAGGAGAAAAAAACACTCACTCTTTTGAATGAAAACAAAAGCTGGTTGGCTAAAACTGTGGGGAATATTGTTGCGACCATAGCCAGCCCTTTTTCTAGGAGCGGGAACAGTCCGGAGGGAAATGTTTCGGCTAATTTGGCGGGGGTGGGGATTTTAAATACGAACACCTCCTCCCTCAATCCCTCCTCGACTGAGGAGGGAAGGGAAACAGAAATCCTCTGGCTGGATTACCAGCCACCTCCTTTAGTCAAGGAGGAATTAAGAGATGAGGGGAGGGGTGGGAGTGAGGAAGATAATAATTTTCTCCCACCACCCCCTGCCCCTCCTCAGGCAGGAGGGGAGGAGGAAACAAAGAGGGGAGAAGGGGAAACGTACACTCCCACCCCCTACAGTCCCCCCTCGGGCATGGGGGAAGGAATCCCAAACCAGACAATTCAGATAGTTCCGATACAAAATCCGATACCGATCGGGGGAGGGAGCGGGTTTGGCGGGGGCGGGGCGCCTTCGCTCGCGCAGAATTCTCCTGCTCTAAACCCGCCCCCGCCTCCGCCGACAACGGAAGTTGGAACATCAACCGCCACATCCACTCCTCCAATTCCTCCCGACACGACTCCTCCGGAAATTATTTTAACCGCGGAAGGATGCGGTTCCGGATCTTCCTGCTTTCTCTCCACGACCACTCTTAATTTTTTCTGGAATTCTTTTTCTTCCGACCTTAGCCACTATGCGATAAATCAAAACGGCGCAATTTCCACGACCACGGCCACTTCCACCTCTGTCGCGGTTTCCGACAATTCCAAATATCTTTTTGAAGTTTCAGCCGTTGATTTGGCCGGAAACTCTTCCGCCGCTTCCGCCAAGTCCGTTGAGATTTCTCTTTATCCTATTGTTATCAATGAAGTTGCGTGGAAAGGCACAGGCCGGCAAAATACAAATGACGAGTGGATTGAGCTTTACAACAAAACATCTTCGGAAATTTCTCTTGACGGTTATGTTCTTTACGCCACGGATAAAATTCCCCACGTGAATCTCTCCGGAAAAATTCCGGCTAAAGGGTATTTTGTGATTCTTCGGAAGCATGGCGATAATCCCGTTTTGGGGATCAAGGACGCTCCGGTTGATCTTTGGACTTCTTTCGGGGGCAATCTTGGGAACGGGGGAGAAAACCTGATTTTAGCCAGAGTTTCCGGAGGAGCGACTACGACGATAGATGAAATTCCTCAAAGAAATAACTGGGGACTTCCCGTCGTTCCCGAATATTATTCAATGGAAAGAATTGACCCGGATGTCCCGGGGACGGATATAACCAACTGGGGGTGGAATACGGGAGAATTTATAAAAAACGGAAAAAATTCCGAAGACAGGCCGGTTTTAGGCACGCCCGGGAAAAGGAATTATCTTAATTATGAAATCAAACAGCTTGGAATCGGTGTCGGCGAAGTTGTTCTCACTAAAGAAAATTCGCCATACGTTATTCCAAGGTATGGTTATGAAGTGCCTTCTGGTAAAAAGCTAAAAATTGAAGCGGGGGTTGTCGTAAAATTTTCCTACTATGAATCTTCTCTTGTAATCAAGGGAGGGGGAACTTTGGAAATAAACGGAACGTCGGAAGATCCGGTTATCATTACGTCTTTCGCGGATGATGAATACGGGGGAGATTTGAATGGAGACGGCATTTGCAATTTATCTGACGCGTCTTCAACAAGCGCGTGTCCCTCTCCCGCAAGCTGGAAACAAATATATTTTAGCGCCGGAGGAAAAGGGATAATCAAAAACGCTGTCATAAAATACGGCGGAATGTGGGCGGGATGGGAAGATCTGGCCGGAGCGTCGGTGGCGGGAAGGGAAGCGGATTTGACTTTGGAAAATGTTCGGATTGAAAAAAGCGCTCGGAGAGGAATTTATTTAAATAGTTCCGTAAGTTCCATTTCAAATTCCGTTTTTGCGGGACACAACAATCCTCTAAATTTGTCGGGAGCGATGGATGCCGTGGGAGCCTATATTGTCATGGGCACGACGACTATCCGCGATAGCCGGTTTATAGATAACAAGACCGGTCTTATGATTCTTAATGCCAGAGCGGATGTTTCAGGAAACGGCTTCGTTGGCAATTCGGAGAGTGTTGCATATATCTCAAACGGTTCGGGAATGATTTCTGGAAATCGCGGATCGGGCAATAAAATGAACGGCATAAAAATAGGGGGAAAGAGAGAGGCAACCGATTCTTCCGGCCTGATTGTTTTCGGCAAAAACGAACTTCCTTATATTTTGGAAACCAGCATTTTGGTGGGTTCTTCCACGACTCTTACTTTTGAGAAAGGAACGATTCTCAAGGGTTATGATGCCGGATTTTACGAGAGAGGCGGAATAACAGTAGAAGACGGAGGAAAAATTTCCTTTTCCGGAAACAATCCTGATGATTTAATCTTTACATCCGTTTACGATTCGCTTCCGGGCGAACTTCAAATGACGGCAAGCGGAACTCCGCGGGTAGGTGATTGGGGCGGAATGAAAATCAAAAAAGGAGGAAGCGCGGATATTTCCGGATTTACCATGAAATACGGAGGGCGGTGTTATTGGCATGGGGAATGGAACGGAGCGCTCCATGTTTTGGGCGGAGAATCTAAAGTTTCAAACGGAATTTTTGACGGAAATTGCGGAACGGGTCTTGCGGTGAAAGAAGGCGCGGTTGTTTCCGGCAACAATCTGGCATTTAGAAACCATACTGATAAATCAGCTATAAATGTTTGGGGGATTTCTACTACGACTTTGGAAAATGTTATTTTTGAAAATAATAAAATGGATGGAAATCCTACTGATGTTTGGGGGATAGGGGGAGGGACATTGAAGTGCGTAAATTGCGGTACTCCTGTCGCGTCTCCTTCGGAAACACTAATTCCTTAAAAGGGGAAAAAGGGGGAAAGGGGAGAAAGGGGGAAATAAAAAAACCGTCCCGACGTTACGTCGGGACGGTTTTGCGCAATCAAAAATTCAAAGGATGGGTAACTATCGGATCCACGCACTTTAGCGGGATCTCCCCCGCTATTTTTGGTATCGGCCAAATTGGCCAAACAAGGCTGGTTTTCCGCGCTTGGGGCGAGTAATCTTTTGGTTTTTCACGCTTGTCTTCTAAAGAACTATTTTTTTGCTTTTCTGTCATAATCTTCCTTTTTTGAAATTGCAAGGCTTTTTATAAGAACAAAAATAACCCCGTTGGGGTTACTTTGCTATAGTAGCATATCAAGTATTTTTGTCAATTAATTGACAAAATATTGCGGTAGTGTAAGCTTACGAAACAAGGTCCAAGACAGCATGGTGCCATATTTGCCCATCGTACTCGATGGTTGCAAATATGAGCATCCCGACGTACTCGTCGGGGCCGCCAATTTTAAAAAATTGGGCGACCTCAATGATTGCGTTGGGTTGCGCGCTTAATTTCCTGCCGAGACAATCATCCTGTTGTTTAAACGGGAGTCTCCTTTGGCCTTTTATTAAAGGTCGCAAAAATAAAAATAGGGACTAGGGACTAGGGAGTAGTCACTAGGGAAGAATCGGAAAATTCCACTTTGTGGAATTTTCCGGCACATCCGACTAGCACCTACTACCTAATCCCTGCTTTAATGATTACTAAAGACAAGAAAAAAGAAATTTTGGAGAAACTGGATAAGGTCTTCAAAACTTCCAAAAATGTCACTTTTGTAAATTTCCACGGCCTTTCCGTAAAGAATGCCATGGAAATAAGGAGGAAAATGAGAGCGGAGGGCGTCGGTTATTTTGTCGCCAAAAAAACTCTTCTCAAAAAAGCTCTTGAAAAAAGAAAAATGGAAGGAACCCTGCCTTCTTTGGAGGGGGAAACGGGGATTGCTTACGGAGAAGATTTGGTTGCCCCGTCTCGCGAAGCTTTTGGATTCCAAAAGAAGTTTGAAGGGGTTTTCAAACTTTTGGGTGGAATTTTTGACGGGAAGTTTATGGGCAAGGACGAGATAACGGCTGTGGCCTCTATTCCGCCTCTCAAAACTTTGCGCGCGCAGTTTGTGAATGTCATAAATTCGCCGATACAGGGGCTTGTGGTGGCGTTAAACAAAATCGCCGAGAAAAAGGGTGTTTAGTTAAATTATTATTTATCAGTTAGAAAAATTCGAAATTCTAATATCGAAATCCGAAACAAAACCCGAAAATACTAAATTCAAAATTCTAAACAGAGAGAAATCCAGTTTTTATATTTGAATTTTCTTTATTTGGCTTCATTTGTTTCGGATTTCGTGCTTCGGATTTATGTAAATTATGGAAGAAACAAAAACAGTTGCGGCTGAACCGGCCGTGGAGATTCCTGCCAAGTTCAAAACTTTGGTGGACTCTATTGAGAAAATGTCAGTTATTGACCTTAATGAATTGGTCAAATTATTGGAAAAGAAATTCGGAGTCTCCGCTCAAGCGGTGGCGGTAGCGGCTCCGGTAGCGGCGGGCGCCGCGGTGGAGGAAAAGACTTCCTTCAATGTTGAACTCAAAGAGGGAGGAGCCAACAAAATTGCTGTTATCAAGGTTGTGAAAGAAATTTTGGGACTCGGACTTAAAGAAGCTAAAGATATGGTTGACGCGGCTCCGAAAATGATCAAAGAGGGAATGAAGAAAGAGGATGCCGAGAACTTGAAGAAGAAGGTGGAGGAGGCGGGTGGAAAAGTTGAATTAAAGTAATTCAACTTTTCCCGCAGAAATACGCAGAACGGACGCGGAATAACGCAGACATCGGCAAAAATTTCCAAAGAAAAAGAGCGCCCATGGGCGCTCTTTTTCTTTGGAAATTTTTGCGGAAATAAAAGTGGCAACGTTAACGTTGCCACACATAAACTGTTTCATTTTTCTGGGTTGGGAAAATGCGCTTCTGCTATTAGCTCGCCTAATTTCGGAATGGCACCGCCGATGACCCGAATGTTTTTTGGACTAAAACGAGGGAAAGCCTTCTTGCTCAAAGCATTAAGTTTTTCTAGCGTAACATTCGATTTATTTAATACAATAGTAACTGTGGTGCCATTTCTTCTTTTGACTTGCATCTCAAGACGCATAGTAATTCCTTTCTTTTGTTTTTTTATGCTCCACTAGAAAGGAATTTTACATACAAAAAATTACTTGTCAATTCACAAACTAGTTATCGGGGTGTTAAGATACCTTTGTCGGAATTTTTTCTTTTCTTTTACTAAACCCTAACCCCTATACCCTATACCCTTCTTTAACATGGAAATCCTAGGCAAACTATTCGGGAGCGAAGACAAGGTAAAGATAATGCGTCTTTTCCTTTTTAACCCTGAACGGGTCTACGACAAGGAAGAAATAGCCAATCGGGCCAAATCAAACCCTTACGTAGTAAAACACGAATTGGAGATATTGGAAAAGATCGGTCTTATAAAAAAGAAGGGGCCTTCCAAAAAAGCTCAGGCGAATGGAAACGGAAGCATCCCAAAACTATCCGGCAAGGGTCCGAAGAGGATTGGATGGATGCTTGACTCATCTTTTCCTTACTTACCTCACCTTCAAAATGTTCTTATAAACACCGTTCTTTTAAAAGATGGGGAAATTTTGAATAAACTTCATTCGGTGGGGAAACTTAAGCTTGTAATCACTTCGGGGGTTTTTATGCAGTATTGGGATGCTCGGGTAGATCTCTTGGTTGTGGGGGACAGTCTCCGGATGGGATATTTGGATAGTGTCATAAAAACCATAGAAGCGGAAATAGGGAAGGAGATCCGCTATGCCGCTTTTGAAACTTCCGAGTTCCAATATCGCCTTAAAATGTATGACAAATTGGTGAGGGATATTATTGATTATCCTCACAGCAGAATTTTAGACAGGCTTAACGTGGGGCAGGGGAATCTTGGAAATAAGGCGTTTTAACCTTTCTATTGCTTGTTTTTCCTCCATAATCCAATTGTGGATAAATGGACTTTTTGTATTTTTTGAAAATGTTATAATGTCGGAGTCAAACAAAATTAAATTAAACGGGTCGATACGGCAAGGTTTCTTGCTGGCTTGTTTTGTGAATAGTCTTATTTAACACATATAATAATTTCACCTTCAGACGAAGATCTGGAGGCGGACAATAAAAAATTATGATAGAAACATGGAGCAGCGTCTTGAGAGCGTCTTTTCAAGATATTTGGTTTGGGGTAGCTTCTTTTTTGCCGAATCTGGTGGCGGCAATAGTTATTTTTATAGTAGGCTGGGTTATCGGACGGCTTGTTGGGAAAGTGGTAGCTCAAGTAATAAGATCAGTAAAAGTTGACTCTGTTTTGAGGAGTATTAAGTTTGACGAGGTCCTAAAAAGAGGGGGATTTAACTTAGATTCTGGAGCTTTTGTGGGAGCCTTGGTGGAATGGTTCATAATCATCGCTTTCCTGGTGGCTTCTTTGGATGCTTTGGGCCTTAATCAGGTTAACGTATTCCTTCAGCAGGTTTTGGCTTATCTTCCGCAAGTTATAACAGCCGTTCTTATTCTTATTGTCGGGGTGATGGTGGCGGAAGCTATGAGAAAAGTAGTGATCGGTTCGTCGCAAGCCGCTGGAATAAAGTCAGCCAGCTTCTTGGGGGCGGTTACCCGCTGGTCAATCTGGATTTTTGCGATTCTGACCGCTCTTTACCAGCTTGGCATTGCCGCTCAATTTATCCAGATTCTCTTTACCGGAGTGGTAGTGGCCTTGGCTATTGCTTTTGGCCTAGCTTTTGGTCTCGGAGGGCAGGGAACGGCGAACGAGGTTTTGGATAAGGTAAAGAGGGAAATTACGGAACATCACATTGGATAGGCACTAACCATTAGTACCTAGCCACTAGGGAAAAAAAGAAAAGACCGGCCGGAGCGCTTCACGCTCCGGCCGGTTTGACTTTAAATCGTTATTCACATGTTGTGCACAAATAACCTGTTTTTTTGTTTGACATAAAAAAGGGCTTCGTATATACTACTTTCCACACAAAGATATGTTAAAAACCAACTTAATTTTAAAGCGGAAAAGGTAAAAGGCCATTCTGTGGTTTTACTGATACCCGCTTTGAAAAAAAGCGGTTTTTTATTGCCAGAAATTCCCCAAAATCGTTTGTCCTCTCGGGTTTTTTTAAAAGAAAATCCAAGAGGGTGAATGAAATAATTGTCCGAACGATTGATGTTTGACAACTCCATTCCATCGCGCAGCGCTTTCGCTTATTATTGCGGATTTCTTTCTTGTTTGATTTCCGTTTCGGATTTCGAATTTAGAATTTCGGATTTCTGCCGTAGGCAGCGAGGGGTCTTTAGCTTTGTAGATGGGCGCTTTCCGTACGTTAGATCGTGCGGAGGCAAAATTCGTTTTTTCGCAAAGCGAAAAAACGAATCAACAGGTAAAAATAGATTGTTGAATAGGAGAGATTCTATTTAACAGGATTAAACAAGCCGATGCGGACATCGGAAATTCGAAATCCGAATATCGAAATTCGAAACAAAGCCCGAAAATTCAAATAATTAAATTCAAAACAAAAACGGTTTTCTCCGTTTGGAATTTTG
>CAYGHQ010000012.1:21053-22081 GCA_964349845.1 uncultured Candidatus Saccharibacteria bacterium | reverse complement strand
GTCCCCGCCCCGCCCCAGAAAGTTAGTTTGCTTCCTTCGTCCATAAAAATTTCTTTTCTTTTTTAATAAAATACAAAACTCCGGCTAAGGCTCCGGTAAGGCCCAAAGCGATGTCGGCGGCCGTATCCAATACATACCCTTCAAAAGGATACGCCGTGTCGGTAACGTATTCAAAAATTTCCCAAAATACTATGGCTGGAAAAACAGCAAGGAGCGAAAGAAGAAAAATTTTCTTATTATTTGGAAAATTAATGGTAATCCTGCCGGAAAAAAAGAAAAACCAAAGAGAATAAAGAGAAATGAAAAGTCCGCCCAAAAAATGCATGAGAATATCAAACCACCAAAGATGAAAATATAAATCATACCGGCTGGCCAGAAAATGGAGGCCGGCCAAGAGAACAACGGTTGCCGTGGCAAAATTCAACAATTCTTTTCTACGCATAGTGGTAATTATAGCATCTCTGTCATTCCCGCGAAGGCGGGAATCCAGTTTTGCAAAACCTTACATGTTTGTTATTTCTGGATCCCCGCCTTCGCGGGGACGACAGGATTACCTGTCGATTAAAAAACCGAATCGCCAAAAGGGATCGGTTTCTTAAGTAGGGTTATGTTAGATATTCCCCTAGTGTTTTACTAGGTGGGTGCCCGCAATTGGGTCAATTGGAACGAATTAACGCTCCGTATAATCCAAGAATTTAAGGGCTCCCTGCAAAATTTATTTAGCTAGAAAATATCCAAATAACCCTACCTTCTATTATATGCCTCTCCTCTATTTGGTCAAATTTTCAATTTTATAGCTACTCCTTTACAAAATAGTAGTTATAAAAATCCGAAATTCTAAATCCGAAATCCGAAACAAATCCCGAAAATTCCAAATTCCAATGCTTTAAACAAAAGAGGGAAAAGCTCTTATGTCTTTTCCCCTTCTCCCCTGCCCGAGGGGAGAAAGCGAGTCGGCGAGCAAGAGGGGTGGGAGAGAATAATCACAGAATCTTTCTCCCACCACCCCGCCGGAGTACCGGCCACTT
>CAYGHQ010000012.1:0-20953 GCA_964349845.1 uncultured Candidatus Saccharibacteria bacterium | reverse complement strand
GTCTCCAAAGCGAGACATACCAATTTCTCCTCAGGCAGGCCCGCCTGCCATCGCCTGGCACTGGCGGGCAGGAGGGGAGGAAGACCAAAGAAAAAACCCGCCGGACGAATCCGAGCGGGTTTTGCAGTTTTGCAAAAGATCAAAGTTTAAAGTTTCCAAGTACCAGAGCTAAAGCTCAAGTACCAAGAACTAAACTTGCGAGCACGCGGAGGAGTTGCGGCCGCGCCAGACGCTGCCACGCCAGCGGCAGCCCCAGCCCCACCCGACACCATCCCACCAGAGGCAACGAACGCAGAAACCGCCGCCCGAATCGCGATAAATAGTTCCCCAGAAGAATACTGATTTATTCTTCCATTCTTCAGGAATCAAATGCTTATTTTCCGGTTTGAGCAGATAATCAAGAATTTGAGCCGGAAGAACTTTTTCCTTTTTGAGTTCTTCACGGAGTTTATTCCCCTCAATCCATTTCCCTTCCTTCTGTTTGTCCGAGAGATAAAGATTGATTTTTGAAGGATCCCATTTGAATTGTCCCCGGACTCGGTTGGGTAATTGTTCCGAGTCTGGGGCAACTGACCAACCATCCGAAACAAAAACCGGCGCATCGCAGTCAATAATAATTTCAGTATTTTGCATAAAATCTGCCTTTCTGTATTAAATTGGTTATTTTTACCTGAATTTTTGATGTTTTTACAATGTTCTAACCTACTTATATCTTAGCATAAGTGGTTAAAAAAGTCAATCCCGTAAAGAGTTTTTCTCCAAAGAATTGTGATTAATCATTATTTTAAGCCATATTTTTGACACACTAACTTTACTGAACAGTTAGTAAAACTCTACGGGACAAGGCGTTTTTGTGGGTTTATTTTGTTTTCTTTAAGGAAGGGGCAAAAAAGGGCTAGGGATAAGGGTTTGTGAGAGCCAAGCTCTCACAGAATTAAGGAGAAGGGATGAAGACAAATGGGCACCATCTGCGAAGTCGGCGGAGCAGATGGTGCCCATTAAGGTTACATTGAAATTCAAAAGAAAAAAGGAGATGTAGAAAACAAGCCTCAAATTTACTCCCACCCCCTTGCCTCGCAGACTCGGCACTCCCTTACAGGGACTGTCCACTCTTTCGCCCTCGGGGACTCGGGCTGAAAGAGTCTTGCGAAGCTCCTTATGGTCGCTTCTCACCCCTCGGGCAGGGGGAGAGGAGAGGCTTGGTTTCGGGGAACCAGCCAACTAAATTCTTGAGTAAATTTTAAAAAGCCTTACGCAACCAATTTCCTCTTCCTCCAACCAACCCAAAACAAAAAATTTGGATGCTCCACAAAATCCAAAAGCAGTTTAGAGAAAAATCAGCATTGTAGCAGAATCTTTCTCCCACCACCCCGCCGGAGTACCGGCCACTTGTCTCCAAAGCGAGACATACCAATTTCTCCTCAGGCAGGCCCGCCTGCCATCGCCCTGCTTCAGGCAGTGGCGGGCAGGAGGGGAGGAAGAAAATCCTCCGTCTGCAAAGCCAGCCACCTCCTTTAAGAAAGGAGGATTTAAGACAAAAGAAAAAGCGGGCACTTTTCAGTGTCCACTTTTGTGGGTACAGATCACGCGAAGCGTAGGGCGGGGGTTTTAGGAATTTTAGAATTTCATTGGGAATTGGATATTGGGATTTGGGATTTTATTAGATCAATTAGGTTAATTAGGTCAATTAGAAATTTATTTACTCAAGTATTCCGTCTAAGTTGACGTCGTATATGATTTGCTCCCCCACTAACCGATAATCAATAACTTCCTCCGGCGAAAACCAGTGTTTGATTTCCATATCCGCCTCGGCCGGAGAACCGGAGGCATGAATCAAATTGCGAACCGCCCGGCCATCTTTATCCGACATCTGGTAAGAATCCAAGACAAAATCTCCGCGGATCGTTCCGACATCGGATGAAAGAGGCTCCGTTCCTCCGGTTAATTTTCGGACAATTTTTACCGCGTGAGCGCCTTGCCAGACCATCGCGACAACAGGCCCGGATGTTAAATATTTTTTCAAAGCTTCCAAAATCTTTGCCGTAATTTCAAACGGGTCTTCCGAGGGAGGAGTCAAGCCTTTGTCTTTGTATCCCTTGATTGTCTTCTCGCCTGTCACTCTCCTCCAATTAGGATCAAGAGTGTAATGCTTCTCCACATGGGAAGCGGAAGGCACAAGCATTTTCGCCCCTGAAAGCTTTAACCCGATATTTTCAAATCTCTTGATAATCTCTCCCACCAAAGAACGCTGAACTCCGTCGGGTTTGATGATGACGAGAGTACGCTCTATTTTGGGATGAACAGCTTTATTTTCCTTTTTTATTTCTTTTTTTACTGGTTTTTTATTCATGATTTTTTCTTTATTATCTCTACACCTAAATCTTTGCAGATTTTTTTCGCCAAAAAGTCATCTATTTCTGTATGTCGCGGAACTGTAGATATTTTTCCAGAAATTTGATTTAGATAAACAGAATGCCTTGCACCTTCCCGATGCAAGACACATTTATGACCTTTCAAATATTCAATGAATTTTTTTCTTCTCATTAATTAAACAGCCAGCTTGATTTTGATTGGCTCTCTAATCACTTGGCATTTTTCTCCATCACAAAAGTCCTTCATAGAAGAAAGAACGAGGGACAAAGCCTCCTTTAGATTTTCCTCTGCTTCTTTTTTTGTAAGACCCTGCGTATTAACCCCAGGAATTTCCTCAATCCAAGCGCTTATCCATTTTCCGCTTTTTTTATATACAGCTGTAAATTCTCTCCACATACTCACTATAATATCAATTTTTATCCAAAAAGCAACATTTCTAGGCTTATTTCTGATATTTCCTCATAATCTCCGCCTCCACCTCGGCGCGGTCTCGGCCGAATTTGAGATATGAAAGCTCTTTGAGTTTGGGGATTATTTCCGGCATTCCTTGAGGAGGAGGCAATGTTTCAATATTGAAAGGACGAGCAGGCTTTCCGCCAACAAGAAGCTTGAGATAGGCATTTCTATTTTCCAAATTAATTAAATCGCTAGCTTTAAAAACTGGTTCAAATTGTTTGGAGAGATATTCCGCGTCTTCGGCGCCGGTTCTGAAAGCGCAAATGGAACCGACGTTTCCAAAAACAGAATCTTTGATTTTCGGGTCAAGCTGGGCGATAAACTGATGAGCGATATTAAGCGACAGCCTGTATTTTCGGGCTTCTGCCAAAATTGTGGAAATAGAGCTTGTGGTAACGTTCTGGAATTCGTCTATATAAAGATAAAAATCAGAAAGCTTTTGCCCGAAAGAATCCACGCGGGAAAGCGCGGACATAAGAATTTTTCCGACAATGATAAGGCCGATAAGAGAAGAATTGAGTTCGCCAAGACGGCCTTTGGAAAGATTGACCAAAAGAATTTTCCGGCTGTCCATTATCTCCCTGAAATTAAAAGAGGATTTCTCCTGACTAACGATTGGCCTCATAATTTCATTGGAAAGGAAATTATCAAACTTGCTCGTAACATAAGGAATAATGTTGGCAAGAGAAGCTTCCCCGCCAGCCTTTTCTGCTACTCCTTTCCAGAATTCAACCACGATCGGATTTTTGCAACGAGAAATCTTCATGTCGCGAAAAGCCTTATTTGAAAGAACACGAGAAACATCCAAAAGAGTATTGCCCGTGTCGGGATCTTCAATCGTAAGCATTACGGAATTCCGGAAATACTGTTCAAACATCGGGCCTCCAGCAGTTTTCATGTCAAAAAGCTTATCAAAAATAGAAAGCATTTCGTTCACAACGAATGTTTTCTGCTCCGGAAAACGGACATCGTACTCAAGCATATTGAGCCCCATCTGGCGGGCTGTATAGGACGGGTCAAAATAGATAACGTCCTCATATCTTTCTTTGGGAATAACAGAAAGAATGTCCTCCAAGTCTCCGCCGTGCGGGTCAATCATACAGACACCGTCCCCGTTCGCGATATCCTCTGCAATCATGTTTTTAAGAAGAGTAGTCTTTCCGGTGCCAGTCTGGCCGATTGTATAAAAATGCCTCATCCGATCCTCCCTATCCATGAATATTTTCGTCTCGGCATTTCGATTGCGGTTAATTCCCAAAAGAACGCCGGAAGAAGGAAGACCGGAAGGAGCCGGCGCTTCGCCCGCATTTCTACGATGAAGCTCCGGCGCGGACTTAAGAGCGGTTGCCGGAAAATGCAAAAGAGTGGTCAGTTCGGAGATATTTAGAGGAATTTTTTCGGAGGAAGAAAAAGTCCGGAGAGAAAATTCACGGAAAAAAGACTGAAGTCCCCACCTTCCTTTTCTTTCAAAAACTATTTTGTTTCCGTGAGTGTTTTCAAACTGATGAAAGGCCGCTTCAATGTCGGAAATAATTTCATTGGCGCTTCCTGCATCCCCAGCCGAAACCGCAATCCGCAAATTGCATTCCATAATCGGACTGCCGATTTTTTTGGTAAAATTTTCTACGGCTATTTCGTCTATTTGGGGCGGTTCTTTTTCGTCTTTTTTCTTACCCCCTTCATCGCCTTTTATGATATCTTTGAACCCTTTCCAGATATCCTCGGCAACTCCAAATGTAATATCTTCCACTGCCTTTTTGGCCGGCACTCCTTTTTTAACTTCATCTAAAACATGCCTGTATTTTTTCAAATACAAATCTTTGACCGGATTGAAAATTATCTGAATAGAAGCCCCTTCCCCATCGCGGTCAATTTTGGAAAAACTGCTTAATAAGACATTCAGGGGATCAACCGTAAATTCTTCATAAGTTTTGAGAGGGAAAATAGCGTTTTTGGAAAGAGAGGCGACAGAACCTAGCGAGACGCCTTTCTCGTTAAAAATATTGTAATCGTCTTTTTTTTCTATAACTTTGGCATTATGAAAAATGGAGAAAATCTGCTTTTCAAAAAGAGCTTTTTTTGAATCCGGCACGCCCACGTAAAAAACTGATTCGCTGGAACCATTGGCATTGGCGATTTCAATGGAAAAAACATTTTCCTCCCCGCCCGAAGATACCGCCGTCATCCCCGCGTAAAACTGCTCCATTCCGGCGATAATCTCCTTCAAAGTCTTGCTTTTATCCTCTTCTCCGGCGTGAGGCAGGGAAACTTCATAAAGAACGGTTTTGAGGATTTTCCAAAGAGGGGTTTTTTCGGCAAGGCCGGGAGCCGGAAACCCTTCTCGCACATATTCCACAATAAAGCGGTGAAAATCGTCGTAAATATGGGGATCGCCGAGCTTTTCAACCACTCCAAAAGCGTTTTTTATTCCCTTTTCTTTGACAATGGAAATAAGCTCCTCCATTTTGCGGTCATGCGCTTCCGGAGACAACTCTAAAACAATCGCTTCGGTTTTTAGAGGGTCAAGACGGATAGAAGAATCCAGAATATCTTCTTTCCGAACTTCTTTGTATTCCCCGATAGTTCCGGCGATAATTTTTTCTTTTTCAAAATTTTGCTCCCCCTTTTCGAGCAAAGCTCTCTCTTTCTTCTCTACTTCTTCACGTAAAAAACGAAGTTCCTCTTCGGGAGAGCTGAATTTGGTTTCAATATTAAAAGAGGGTGATTTTAGTTCAGACACGTTAGATAAATTAAAAATCCGAAATTCGAAGCACGAAATTCGAAACAAATTCAAAATCCAAATGTTCAAAACGGGAATACTTTTGTTTGGAATTTCGGATTTTCCCTATTTTCGGGCTTTGTTTCGGATTTCGGATTTCGTGCTTCGGATTTAAAATAATCGTTTTGAAATACTTATTGGCTATTAGTCTTAACTTCCTTTATCTTGGACAAAGACTCTCGCAATGATTCTTTATATTTCTCATTCACGGCGTTCATAAGGGAAAGATAGGTCAAAGTGAGATTGGCGTAAAGAGCGCCTTTTTGTTCTTTGGTTAACTCTTGTTTGAAAAGAGATTTCAAAAGAGATCGGGCCTCGCCGATTTTTCCTTCCGCCACCATGGCCTCTATTTTTTTGACGTTTTCTTCGCTCATTTAATTTTCCAATTTTATTTGAAGGCGATTTAATAGTATGCTTGTCGCCATATCGGTTTTTCCGCCCATTTCTTTGGCTACTTCCCGAAGCGCGGACAAAAAAGCCTCTTGAAATTCTTTGCCTTTCTCCACGCCGGCGTTTTTTAAAGCTTTTATCTGATCAATAACATTTTCCAAAGAAGAAAGGGCCGGATCTTCCAAATAAATATTTTTCATGGACAATTTTATTTCTTCGGGCATTTCATACCCCTCCTCTTTCAGAGCAAGCTCCCCCACTTCTTCCGCGAGAGTGTTTGAGGCTTCTATTTTCTTTTCCTTTTCTTTCACATTTAAAGCCTTCTCGCTCTCAAGCTTCATCTCCAAAGCCATAATTTCCGCTTCACTCGCTTCAAAATATGAAAGCTGCATCTTTATGGCTTTTTGCGCCTCTGAATGGGCAGGGTTTTCCATAAAACATTTGAGGCATTCTCCATCTTCCCCTTCAAACTTCATACCCAAAGCGGCAAGCTCTTTATTAAGCTTGTCAAAATCCAGAGAGACCTTTTCCTGCATATTTTCTGTTGTTGTTTTGAATCCTTCCATTTTTTGTCATTCCCGCGAAGGCGGGAATCTAGGTTATTTGGTAAAACTCTGGATTCCCGCCTTCGCGGGAATAACAGACAGTTATTTTATCTTTTTAGCCGGCGGAACCGTTTTTGCCATTCCCGCAGAGCTTTCCTGTTTTTGCCCAAATCCTGCTCCCGGCCATTTTGAAGAATCTAATTTTTTGGACTGGAGTTTCATTTTCGCGTCCTCGGCAATCTTCGCCCTTCTTTGGAGTTCTTTCTTTACCCCTTCTTCAATTTCCGCCGGAGTTTTGCCTTCCTTTGCCAACTTTTCTCTGGTAATCTGCTCAATAAATTTAGGGTTTGTCCAATCATTTTGACCGTTAACATCAAAAATTTTTCCTGATTTTTTGGCATCTTCTTCCGCGCGGACCATCGGGTCTGCCCAGTTCTTTTGGATATTTTCACCAGCTTCTGCTTTCGCGGAAGTCGGGCTTTCAACCCTCCAAACCGGAACTGCGCCGTTTCCTGCCTTTCTAACTGGCGCTCTATCCGCTCCCTGCCCCTCATTCATTCCGGCAAAATACCCGAGGCCAATTACACCGCCGAGCCCAAGCCATTTTTTGATTTTTGACCCCCAGCCCGGTTTCGAAACAACAGCCGGAGCCGTTTCATTTGCCATTTCCGGAGCCGAAGCATCCATCGTCTGCCCGGAAGAATTCTCCTGAAGTTCGGAAATAATCTGGCTGACCCTATCCTCTTCCTCTTTTTTTCTTTGTTCCGAAACGGAAACTGGCTCTAAATTTTCTTGCCGAACGGCAATTCCCACTTCCGGAGAATCGCTTTTCTCCGGCACTCCTTCAACAGGAATTTCAAAATTGTTTTTCATAAATATAATCCAAATCCACGAATTGTATGCAAACGCCACAAATCACACCAATCTACAAATAAAGAATCCCCATTCGTGGATTAACATTATTCGTGGCATTTGCATTTCATTCGTAGATTGGCATCATGTTAATTATATCAAGCCGTCAGTATCTCCGCACCCTTCTCGGTGATAGCTATAGTGTGTTCAAAATGGGCGCTTCTTTTTCCATCCGCCGTCCGATAAGTATATCCGTCTTCTTCCAGAATTATATCCTCTCCGCCTTCATTTACCATGGGCTCAATGGCAATAACCATTCCCGGCCGGAGTTTCGGCCCTTCGCCTTTATTCCCAAAATTAGGCACGTAAGGATCTTCATGCACTTTATAGCCTACCCCGTGTCCGGCCAATTCACGGACAATCCCGTAGCCGAAAGGTTTTATAAATTTCTCTATGGCAAAACCTATGTCCCCGACAGTCTTCCCCGGCTTGGCAGCCTGAATTCCTTTGGAGAGCGCCTCTTTTGTCCTTTCCACCAAAAGTTTCCCTTCATTATCTACGTTCCCCGAAAGAACGGTAACAGCCGAATCGGTTATAAGGTTATTATGAATAATGCTGGTATCCAATCCGACAATGTCTCCGTCGCTGATAATCTTAGGAGATTCATTCGGTATTCCGTGAACAATTTCTTCATTTATTGAAACGCAAAGAGCGGCCGGATAAGGGCGATGCGCCCCATAAGGAGTGTAGTTTAAAAAAGCAGGCTTGTCGCCCCCTTTTTCTATAAGTTTCATAGCCAAGCTGTTTAGTTCTTCCGCATAAACACCCGGGACTACCGCCTCGGAAAGAGCAGACAAAATCTCCGACAGCCTTTTGCCGCCCTCCCGTAAAATAGCGATTTCCTCTTTTGTCTTAAGTCTGATCATTTTTTTAAATCCGAAATTCGAAGCACGAAATCCGAAACAAACCCCGAAAATCACAAATTAAAAATCCCGAAAACAAGAGAGAGATTCTTTGTTTACCCCGTACAAGAAGTTAACATTGTATATAAGATTATTAAAGAAGATATGGGTATCCTTATCTCTTTTAGCTACAGAACATTAAAAGATAACTTCTATACGGGGTTTAGGATTTTGAATTTTCTTTATTTGACTTCATTTGTTTCGGATTTCGAATTTGGTGCTTCGGATTTAAGAAGTTTATAAAGAGATTTTTTCTAAAATTTCCTTGTGAACGTTCTCTATTGTCTGCTCTCCGTTTATGTCCAAAAAGAGATAATCGGGATTATTGCGGTAAAAATCTATGGCCTTAACCACATCTGTCTCAAACCATTCCAACCGTCTGGTAATATCTCTAGAATTGTCATCTACGCGATGTCTGGATTTCAGCCTTTCTACCGCCCATTCTTTGCTGACGTTTATAAAAACCAGACAAGGCTTTTCCCTGCTATAAAATTTTAAAGCGGAATCAAGAACTTTAGCCTCATTTAGTTTTCTCGGGGTGCCGTCAATAATTATGTGATCTCCCTCTTTGAGCTTCTCAATAAAACCGCTGCCCCACATCCAAATAGTCAAAAATTCAGGCTGGAGTCCTCCGGCCACGTAAATATCGCTGGAAAGTTTGCTTGAATAATTTTTTTCGCCGTCCTTAATAAACTCTCGGAACCTCGCCCCCGTTTCCAGATGAAAAACATCCGCGTGCGGATCTTTTTCTTTGAGATATTCCATGAGAAGTCCGGCCTGCGTTCCTTTTCCGCAACCGGACCGGCCGATAAACATGAATGTTTGGGGAACCATGAATAGCCACTAGGGTTTAGGAACTAGCCACTAGGGAAACTCCAAAAGGCAACGCCAAAACCCAGTAAAAATATTTAGATTGATAATTAAGTATAGCCTATATAGAATGAGAGCAATAGAGTTGACCCCGTAGTAGAATTTTGGCTTAATTTTTGTGCGGACTTGTAAAATTACACTACTCCTTAGTTTCTACTCAAAATTTAGACACTAAAGATTAAAAATTTGAAAAATTATAAGCAAAAGCCAAAATTTCACTACAGGGTTGACAATTTTGAGTTTAAGTATGAAAAAACTCCGTGCAAGCGGAGTTTTTCTTTGTCTTTTCAATTTTGTCTTTCCCTAGTGGCTAGTGGCTAATCCCTAGTGGCTATTCTAGTACTCCCTCATGGAAAGTTGCGCGTCAACCTTCTTCATCAAATCCAAGACAACCGAAACCACGATAAGAAGAGCCGTGCCCCCGATAGCCAAAGTTGTGTTTCCGGTTACGCCCTGCATGGCAAGAGGAAGAACAGCTACAAGTCCCAAAAAGATTGCTCCAACAAGAGTAATGCGGGTTACCACTTTGGCCAAATATTCGGAAGTAGTCGCCCCGGGACGAACCCCCGGAATGAAAGCGCCGTTTTTCTGCAAATTCGTAGAAATAGCTTCCGGATCAAAAGTGACGGCTGTGTAGAAATAAGTGAAAACAAAAACCAATAGAAAATAGAAGATGGCATAGAACCAGCCGTTATTTATTATTTGAAGACCAAAAGAAGAAATGGAGCGGAGAACTTCATTGCTTGCCGTAGAGAGAAAATTAAAAATCATCTGGGGGAAAAGAAGGATGGAAAGAGCAAAGATAATCGGAATAACTCCGGCCTGGGTAATGCGAAGAGGAAGATAAGTGGACATCCCCCCGTAAACTTTGGAACCCCTGACCCTCTTGGCGTAAGTTACGGGCACCGGCCTTTCCGCTTCGGTAAGAATAACAACGGCAAGAACAATTATAACGGCAGCGGCCAAAAATCCAAGATAGGTCGGAATCTGGGAGGTATCAAACGAAAAAATAAGCTGAGCGGTTATCGTGGGAATTCTGGAGACAATTCCGGCAAAAATAATGAGAGAAACCCCGTTCCCGACTCCATACTCGGTCATGAGCTCCCCTATCCACATGAGCAAAACGGATCCAGCCGTTATGAGAATAACGTTAGTTATCATGTCAAAAGGAGGCATAGCTCCAAGAAGACCCTGCTTTTGGAGGAGAAGGATAAAGCTCCAGGACTGGATAATAGCGAGGGGGACGGAGATAATTCTTGAGTATTGGCTGAATTTTTTCCGGCCAAGCTCTCCTTCCTCGTGATACATTGCTTTAAGCTTCGGCGACATCATGGTCGCAAGTTGCATAATGATAGAAGCGGTAATATAGGGACCGACTCCAAGCATCATGATGGAAAGATTGGAAAGGCCGCCTCCGGAAAAAATATCAAAAAGGCCGAAAAATTGGTTATTGGCAAAAAGAGTTTCCAGCTTGTAAAGGCCGATAGCCGGAAGGGGAATATTGGCAAGAAGACGAAAAATTATCAAGGCAAAAAGAACGAAAAGAATTTTTTTTCGGAGAAGAGAGTCTTTGAAAATGAGAGATAGTTTGGATAGAAAGTTCATACCGTAAAAGTTTTATAAAATTTCTAATTAACCTAATTAACCTAATTTCTAATAAATTCCCAAGCGCCAATACCCAAAAAAGAAAAGGAGGTAAAAATTGGGTATTGGGATTTGGTCATTTATTAGGTCAATTAGATTAATTAGAAATTAGGTTAATTTATAAAATCTGTCCGCCAGATTTTATAATCTTCTCTTTTGCCGAAGCAGAAACCGCGCATCCGGATATAGTTATCTTTTTGGTGATTTCCCCGTCGCCCAAAATTTTAACCTTGGGAGTTTTGCCTTTTTTGGTTTGGAGAAGACCGGTTTTAACGAGATTTGCCGGATTGACTTCCTCGCCGTCTTTAAAATTCTTTTCAATGAGATTCAGATTGAAAACTGCAGGCTTCGCGATGAGAGTCTTGAAATCGTATCCGCGTAGTTTCGGAGTCCGCATTATGACATCGCGGAATTCCGGGCGGATTTTGTGTCCGGCTCTGGCTTTCTGGCCCTTAGTTCCTCGTCCGGAGGTTTTTCCGCGCTTTCCCCCACGGCCAACCTGCGCCATTTTTTTAAGCTTATGTTTTCGTTGTAAGTTGTGAAATTGCATATCTTGAAAATTTCTAATTAACCTAATTGATCTAATTTCTAATAAAGCACCCGTCCTCAAGCACCGAAATCCGAAAAAAATAATTAATTATTGGGTATTGGGATTTGGGATTTTATTAGGTTAATTAGGAATTAGGTGAATTAGAAATTTGTTTTACTTCTTTTTCTTTTCTGGGCACCAATTGCTCCAATGCTTTTATCGCCACTCTCCCATTATTCAATCTGTTCTTGCTTCCCGACATGAGCTTTGCCATGACATCCTTGACTCCAGCCAAAAGAAGCACATCCCTGACAGAGCTTCCCGCGATAAGCCCCTTTCCCGGAGCCGGCATCATCAAGACTCGAGCGCTTCCGCATTTTACATTGACAGAATGAGGAATAGTCCCTTCATTGGTAAGAGGAATTTTCATGAGATTCTTCCTGGCATTTGCCGTCGCCTTGTCAATAGCGAGAGAAGTGTCGGCGCCTTTGCCTGTCCCCAGCCCCACCGATCCCTTTTTATTCCCCAAAACCAAAGCTACGCTGAAATTAAATCTTTTTCCTCCAGCCACAACGCGGGTAACTCGGCGGATAGAAAGAATTTTCTGGTCAAATTCAGGCTTAGCCCTCTCCGGTCTTCCCCCCGGCTTTCTGGTATTTCTCCTTCCTTCAAAACCGCCCGGCCGGCGACCGCCCATAGTCGATCTGCCTTGCGCGTGAGAAATATGACCGGCTTGAGGCGCTGGTTTTGTCCCCGTATTTTCTTTTTTGGTTTCAGGTTCCATAAATATATAATCCAAATCCACAAATGATATGCAAATGCCACGAATCACACTAATCTACAAATAAAGAAATCCCTATTCGTTGATTTGCATTATTTGTGGCATTTGCATGCATTCGTAGATTAGTATTATGTTTAGAATTCTAGCCCCGCTTCGCGGGCTCCTTCCGCCAGCGCTTTAATCTTTCCGGTATAAACGTATCCTCCTCTATCAAAAACGACTTTTTTGATTTTCTTGGTCTGGGCTTTTTCAGCAATCTCTTTTCCGACAGTTTTGGCCTTCTCCATCATTCCTTTCCCTTTCTTTCCCAAAGACGAAGCTGAAACGACCGTTTTGGCATCCGTATCATCAATCACCTGCGCGTAAATATATTTATTTGACTTGAAAACGGAAAGACGCGGACGATCGGAAACACCCCGAACTTTAGCTCGGATTCTTCTATGTCTGCGGTCTCTTTTTTCTGTTTTGGCGGTTATTTTACTCATAAAAAATAGGGACTAGGGTTTAGGGACTAGGGTTTAGGTTTTTGCAGAAAATTCGCTTCGCGAATTTTCTGCACTATTCCCTAGCCCCTATACCCTTCCTTTACGCTGTCTTCTTCCCCTGCTTCCTCCTCACTGTTTCCGTCTCGTAATGAATTCCTTTTCCTTTGTACGGCTCCGGCTTTTTCAAAGACCGAATCCTTGCCGCGAACTGCCCCACGCTTTCAATACTCATTCCTGAAACAGTGATGATGTTTTTTTCGGCCGTTACTTTCAAATCTTTCGGTATCTTTATCTTAACCGGATGGGAAAAGCCAAGACTCAAATTCAAGTCCTCGCCTTTTACATCCGACTTGTAGCCGATTCCCTCCACAACCAGTTTCTTCTGAAAAGGAACATTTACCCCTTTTATCATATTCTCAATATGAGCCACGATCGTTCCCCATGAAGCTTTGGACTGCAAGTCGTTTCTTTTGGGATTTACGGTAATTTTCTTGTCCTCCATCTTAATGAGGAGATCCGAACCAAAATTGCGGGAAAGCGTTCCCAAAGATCCCTTTACGTTCACTAAACCGCCCGAAATTGATATTTCGGTTTTCTCTGGAATTATTATGGGTTTTTTGCCGATTCTAGACATGATAAATATGATGCTAATCTACAAATGTATGCAAATGCCGCAAATAATGCGAATGATACAAATAGATTAGAGATTAAAGTTTTAAGATTTAAGTAAGAAAATAATATCTTTTACTTAAATCTTTAACCTTAAATCTGCTAACTAATTCGTAGATTTGAATCTTGCTACCAAATTTCAAATAACGCTTCTCCTCCCACCTTCTCCTTCTTCGCTTCCCTGTCAGTCATAATTCCTTTGGATGTTGAGAGAATGAGCCTCCCCATTCCGCTTCTAACAGATCTTATTTTAGAAACCCCTCTGTAAATCCTTTGCGACTGTGTTGATACTCTTTTTATCCCTTGAATAATCCGTTTTTCTTCTTCCTTATTCAGCTTTATTTCAATAAATTTTGGAACTCTCTTGCCTTTTTTGGAAACTGATTCTATATATCCTTCTTTGACTAAAGCTTCGGCAATAGCCATATGAAACTTGGAATAGGGAAAAGAAACAGATTCCTTTTCTGCCTTAGTGGCGTTACGAATTTTGGTTATGAGGTTGGAAATGCTATCCATATAATTCTAAAATAATTTCTAATTAACCTAATTGACCTAATTTCTAATAAAACCCCAAGCCCCAATTTCCCAATTAGGGTTTTCTTCTTATTGGGATTTGTTTAGGTTAATTAGATTAATTAGGTCAATTAGAAATTTGGTTCCTACCAAGATGACTTTTTGACCCCCGGAATCATTCCTTCATTGGCGAATTCCCGGAAGCAGATCCTGCAAAGACCGAAGTCTCTCATGTATCCGCGCTTTCTTCCGCATCTAAAACAGCGCCGTGATATACGCGTGGAAAATTTCGGTTTCTTTAGCGATCTTGCAACTGTTGATGTTTTGGCCATAAAAAGAAGGGTATAGGGGTTAGGGACTAGGGTTTAGGGAAAAACTAATTCCAACCCCAAACGGAATACCTTTCAAAAAAGCCCCAAGAGGAGCTTAGGGTTTATATACTATCAAAAGGCTAAATAAAGTCAACTCAATTGACATCTTTCTGTCATCCACGCGACTTGTGGTGAACTTGTTGAACCAAAGCGGGAACCCAGAAGTAATTAATTTTCAATTTACAATTTCCAATTTTTCCGCCCTTGCGGATCCGCACGGGCGGACAATCAATTTGGAATAATCAATGATTCAATTTTCAAAAACTAGTTTCCCCTTTCCCCCTGCCTGAGGGGGAATGTTGAGTCTGCGAAACAAGGGGGTGGGAGAGAATTATTATGATAACTTTCTCCCACCACCCCGTCGGAGTACCGGCACCCCTTACAGGGGCTGTCCACTCTTCGGCTCTCGCCGACTCGAGCTCAAAGAGTCTTGCGGAGCCCGCCCGAAGCGTCCGCTTCGGACGCTTCGGGCGGGCTCCAAGTATTCGCTCCTCACCCTCAGGCAGGGGAGAAGGAGAGAAAAGACAAGAAAAAACTCCGTGACGGAGTTTTTTCTAATTTTATTTTGTCGTCGCTTTTTTAAATGGGAAGCCAAGGTAGTCAAAAAATGCTTTGGCTTCGTTTTTGTTCTTAGCGGTAGTTTCAATCGTCACGGCCATTCCGAAAACATCTTTTAGTTCTTCATCGGAAGTTTCCGGGAAAATTGTATGCTCTTTGATTCCCAAAGTAATGTTTCCCATATTATCAATCGCGTCGGCATTAAGTCCGCGGAAGTCCTTGGTTCGGGGAAACCCTATATTCAAAAGCTTGTCCAAAAAGCCGTACATTCTTTTGCCCCGAAGAGTTACCTGGCATCCGACAATATCCCCCTCGCGAGACTTGAATGAAGCAATGGACTTCTTGGCTCCCCTCTCGGCCGACTTTTGTCCGGTAATTTTCACCAAACGGTCTTTGATAATATCAATTTTCTTTTTGTCCTTAAGAGATCCCACGCCGACAGAAACCACGGCTTTCATAAGCCGAGGAGTTTGCATCGTGTTCTTATAACCCTGCTTTTCTTTCAGGGACTTAAAGGCTTCTTTTTGTTTTTCTTGAAGTGACATCATTTTCTTTACAATTAATTTCTATCTATTTCGCGAGGCTTTGCGAGCATATTTCTATATATTTCAGGAAATTTGCTTCGCGAAATACATGGAAATATGTTCGAAGACTCACGAAATTTATTGCTATATTTCTTTATTACTCTTTTTGCTCACCCTGACCCATTTTTCTCCTATCATCTTTTTCCCTATTCTTGACGCCTTTCCGGAAGATGGATCAATTATCGCGACATTGGAAATATGGACGGGCATGGTCTTGTCTATTACCTGCCCTTTCTGTCCGCCCTTCCGCGCCCTCTGATGCTTTTTTAAAATATTGACGCCCTCAACAAGCACCAAATCTTCTTTCGGAAAAACCTTCAAAACTTTGCTTGTTTTGCCTTTATCCTTTCCGGCGATCATTATTACTTTGTCGTTTGTGTGAAGTTTCATTTTTTTTAAATCCTCCGCCTCGCGGACTCGGCACCTCCTTTAAAAAAGGAGGATTCTCCCTTTTCTAAAGGGAGTGGCCGAAGGCCGAGGGATTTTACACAATCTCTGGCGCCAGTGACGCTATCTTCTGGTAACCCATTTCGGAAATTTCTCGGGGGATTGGACCGAAGACTCTTCCGGCAACAGGCTCCATCTTTCCTTTTTCCAAAATCACAATGGCATTCTCGTCAAAGCGGATATATGATCCGTCGCTTCGGCGAAAAACATTTTTCTGCCGAACAACCACAGCCTGCAGGACATCTTTTTTCTTGATAGCTTTCCTGGGTTCGGCTTTCTGGACGGAAATAACCACCTTATCTCCGATTTGCGCGTATTTTTTCTTGGAACCCCCAAGCACTTTGAAGACACGGCCGATTTTTCCGCCACAGTTATCCGCTATTTTTACTATTGAACGTGGTTGGATCATAATTAGATTTAAGATTAAAGTTGTTAGTAAGAATTTTCTCTTTCTTCTGCCTTGCTTTAATCTTTAATCTTCTAACTTAAAACTACTCTAAAATGTTTATCCCTTGATATCGGCTTTGTTTCCACGATTGAAACTTTCTCTCCAACTTTCTTGGTGTTTCCAGCATCATGCGCCTTGTACCTCTTGGTTACCTTGAAATATTTATGATACTTGGCATGCTTCACGAAGCGTTCCGTTTCAACGACAATCGTATCTTTCATCTTGTCGGAAACAACCTTGCCCGTCAAGACACGGCCGATTACTTTTTTATCATTATTCTGTTTTGTTGATTCTGTGGACATAATTAACTTAAGAATTAACCTAATTGATCTAATTTCTAATTGACCTAATAAAATCCCAATGACTAATCTCCCAATTGAGTTTGGTGCTTGTTTAAAAATTAGGTAATTAGGTCAATTAGAAATTTGTTTTTTATTCATCTCCGTCATTATCCTCGCCACATCTTTTCTCAAATTTCTTCCTTCTTTGACATTCTTGGTTTTGCTTCCGGACATTCCAAATCGAAAAGCCCTCAAAGATTCCTTCTTTGATCGAAGTTCGGCCTCCAGTTCTGCTTTTGATTTGTTTTTATAATCGGTCATAAAAATTTAAGATTAAAGATTTAAGTTGTAAGTAAGAACCGTCTTTTCTTCTATCTTACTTAAATCTTTAATCTGCCAACTTTAAACTATCTCGTTATTATCTTCGTCTTCACCGGCAGTTTCGTTCCGGCCTTGCGAAGAGCTTCCTTGGCAATCGCTTCTTCTAGTCCGTCAATTTCAAAAATTATTCTTCCGGGCTTTACAGGAAAGCAATATCCTTGAGGATCTCCTTTTCCGCTTCCCATTCCCACTTCGGCCGCTTTAGCGGTATAAGGCCTGTCCGGAAAAATTCTTATCCAAATCTTTCCGCTTTTCCCGGCCGAACGCGCCATAACTTTCCTAGCTGATTCTATCTGATTGGACTTGATTCTGGCGGAGGCGATAGCTTTGAGTCCGAATGAGCCGAAAGAAAGCTCCGTACCGCGGGTTTCCACCTGCGGTTTGCTCTCGTTTCGGCGTCCCGTCTGCCATTTGCGATATTTAACTTTTTTGGGCAACAACATATTATCTAAAACAATTTCTAATTAACCTAATTCACCTAATTTCTTCCGCCCTTGCGGATCCGCGCAGGCGGAAATAAAATTCCAAATGCCTAAATTCTAAATTTTTCATTGCTTTATTTTTATTGGATACTTCTTCTTATTTGGAATTTTATTAGGTGAATTAGAAATTAGACAATTAGGTCAATTTGGTTTTTTCTGACTCTTGTCAGAAAAAACCTCTCCTTTATATATCCACACCTTTATCCCGACGTCCCCGCAGGAAATATGAGCTTTTTCTCTGGCAAAGTCAATATCGGCTCTAAAAGTCTGGAGGGGAATACGCCCTTTTTTTAATTCTTCCGTTCTAGCCATATCCGCTCCTCCCAAACGCCCGCCCAAAAATACCCTTACCCCTTTGACATCGCGGTTAGCCATCACTTTCTCAATTGTCTGCTTCATAACTCTGCGGAAAGGCATTCTTTTTTCCAATCCTTCGGCTACCATTTGAGCGACAATGGAGGCGTTAGATTCAGGGGATCTAACTTCTTCAATATCAATTTTGATCTCTTCTTTTATGGAAACTTTGTTTTTCCGCAAAAGCTTTGCTATCTCTTCTTTAAGCTTTACTACCCCCTCTCCGCTTTTTCCGATAATCATTCCGGGCCGGGAAGTCTTGATGACAATTCGGAAGGTTTTGGTGCTTCTTTCAATTTCCACCCCGGCCACGTAAAATCCGCGGAATTTTTTAGCCAAATATTCGCGAACCAAAATATCGCCCTTCAAAAGATTGTTGTATTCCCGGCCAATGCCAAACCAGCGGGATCTCCAATCCCTGATAATGCCTAGCCTGTGTGAAAATGGGTGAACGATGTGAGACATAATCTAAAACAATTTCTAATTACCTAATTTCTAATTTACCTAATAAAGTTCCCAATTACCCAATTCCCAAAAAATTACAGAGCTTTAAAAAATTGATTATTGGGGCTTGTTCATTTATTAGGTTAATTAGGTCAATTAGAAATTAGGTTAATTTTCTTTTGACTCCAGAATTAAAGTAATATGTGATGTTCTCTTCCTTATTGGAAACGCCGATCCTCTTGCTCTCGGCATGCTTCTTTTCAAAGTAACCCCTTCATCTACTCTTAAATCTTTTATAAAAAGGTCTTTTTCTTCTACTCCGTAAGTATTTTTGGCATTTTTTATTCCGCTTCCGATAAGTTTCCTGATGGGCAGAGAAGCTTCTTTAACCAAAAACGACAAAGCCGTAACAGCCTCGGACGCTCTTTTTCCTTTTACCAAATCGCCGACTAATCTGACCTTGCGGGGCGATTGGCGGTATTCGTTTAATCGGGCAATAACTTGCATTTCTTTATAATTAATTTCTATTTATTTCGGCTTCGTAAATTTCTACAAATTTCTTGAAATATACTCTCCCGCTAAGCGGGACTCGCGAAATTCATAGAAATTAATAGAAATTGGAAACTACTTGGCTGTTGTCGTTGTTTTTGCCGCCTGCGCCGACGCTATTTCCTGCTCCTTCTTCTTCATTTCAAGCTCCTTCTGCATCTTTCCTCCGTGGCGGACGAACTTTCTTGTCAAAGAGAATTCCCCGAGCCGATGTCCCACCATTTCTTCCGAAACAAGAACTTCTATAAAATCCTTGCCGTTATGGACCAAAAACTTGAATCCAACCATTTCCGGCGAAATTTCGCTCCCTCTTATCCATGTCTTAATAGGGGCCGTATTTTCCGGCCTTTTCCCTTGGATTTTCTTCAGCAATCTTTCGTCCACATAAGGACCTTTTTTGAGCGATCTTGCCATATTATAAAACTAAAAGCCCCCTCGGAGCTTGAGTTAGTATCTTATCAGAAGGGAAAATAAAGTCAATAAAAACCGGATTGCGTTTACGCAATCCGGCATGATTTAACTGTGACACACAGTGAAGGTTGAATCTCCAATTTCATAGGAGAAAAGTTTAGAATCGGTTTTTTTTCTTTCAAGGGCCTCCTTTGTACCCTCGCGAACCACAACCATCCCCTTTCCTCCCTCTACCAATAGCACATTGAGATTTCCCTCCACCATCCTGTCAATGGTTTCTTTTACCCTTTCGGCAAAAGATTTTGTTAAATGAACAGACATAAAAATATATTATTGTTATTTAGCGTTTTTGTCAACTCCATTAGAGAATTAGCTTTTATTTAAGGGTTCCTTAAAGATTATACTATCCCCGTATGATATTAAATTACCTTGAAAACAATAGTTACTCTCTAACGGAGTCAAGAAAACTCCGCAAATCTCTCTCGACTTTTTCAATATAATTATCGTCATTGACATATCGTAAGGTTATCTTGTTTCCATTTTTAAAAGTAGTTTCAGTATACGCTTCCTCTACGGTGGAAAAAGTGGAACAACCAAAATCAATTACTCTGGGGTTTCCTGTTTTAATATCAATCATAATATTTCCTGCATGGGCATCCCGGTGGAAAATATGCTTCTCTTCATGCATTTTTTCAAAAAATTTTCTCAGTTTATAAAAAAACTTTTCAAAATTAAAACTTTTGGGAAGATCGGCCGCGCCATCCAAAACATCCGCAATGCTTACAGCATCAAGCCTTTCCAGAGACAAGACGCTTATTTCTTCATCTCGAATATTTTCTCCGTCATCATCTTCAAATGTTCGGACGACAGAAAAGTACGGTTCCGGCACCCGAACCTCGCTATCCAACCCCCGCAAATCATTTAAAAAATCCCCCTCAATCTTCAATGAATGAAATTTCGGACTGCCTTTTGGCGTCTGAACAACCGTTCCATGCTTTCTACTAATTATTTTATAGCAGTGTTCTCGGTTTTGTCCGACAAAATACACTTCGGCGGTAGTTCCCTTGCCGATTTGTTTCTCCTTTTCCGACATTAATTTTTCTACCCTTTCTAAAATCCTCCTTTCCTCCGGCAAATCGGGAGTTTCCATATTTTTTTCCAAAACCTCCGAATTAGTTTCGGAATATATTGCAAATTCTATATTTTCTTTAGCCATATTGACATATATAATAACATTTTGGAGAACGCCGGAAAAGCTGGACAAAAAATACAGATTTGCTAGCATACAGGAAGAATAATTTGAGGGATTTGCGCTGAAGAAGGTTTGCAGGTTGCTTTCAATACCGACCCGATATACCAGTTTACCCTTCTCCTATCCCCTGCAACTTGCAAACCTTTCTTCTCCGCTTTCCCCCTCACCAGTTCTTTCTTTCCTTTCTAAGCCACGCGCGCGCGCGTGGCTTTCTTCTGGAGAAAATATCCCGCATTGCGGGATATTTTCCTATTTGACAAACACAAAAAAACAAATAATATGCCAGAAGATTTGTACATTCAAACAAAAGGAGAATTAATGAAGACCCAACACATGCGTTTTTTCGGAAATATAGTGTTTGCAACAACAGTTATCGGAGCCTTATTTTTCGCCATTTTGTTCATTTTTAAGGATAGTTTTGATTTTTACGGAATTGGGTGTCCGCCAAACTGCGACTTTCCCGTAATTTTCGGGATTTTTATCGCTTTTCTGCTCATTTCTGTCACCGCCCGCCTCTTCTCGCGGACATAACATCCATAAAAC
>CAYGHQ010000011.1:21905-22203 GCA_964349845.1 uncultured Candidatus Saccharibacteria bacterium | reverse complement strand
TTTCTACCCAGTTTAATCCATATATAAAATTTCTACTTTTGTAGATGCATTGTGTTATCGTTTTGCATTTTGTTTAATCCATATATAAAATTTCTACTTTTGTAGATAGTATGTGGATTACCGGCAGATGGGTTTAATCCATATATAAAATTTCTACTTTTGTAGATAAAAACTATGTAACCGCCTGCCTAGCGGTTTAATCCATATATAAAATTTCTACTTTTGTAGATAGAGGTAAGTGTTCTCACGGGGAAGGTTTAATCCATATATAAAATTTCTACTTTTGTAGATGGGCATA
>CAYGHQ010000011.1:19602-21805 GCA_964349845.1 uncultured Candidatus Saccharibacteria bacterium | reverse complement strand
AACATTCCAAAGAAACTATGTTTAATCCATATATAAAATTTCTACTTTTGTAGATGGGCATAAACATTCCAAAGAAACTATGTTTAATCCATATATAAAATTTCTACTTTTGTAGATTGGATAATTCGCCCAAAGTTGAAAAATGGGTTTAATCCATATATAAAATTTCTACTTTTGTAGATATGTGCCTGAGGCGGAGAGAAGGAGGTTTAATCCATATATAAAATTTCTACTTTTGTAGATCCAGTTATCCATAAGCCATTTTCTCGTTTAATCCATATATAAAATTTCTACTTTTGTAGATCTTCTGCTCTTTCCATGTTCCCTCCGGCAGTTTAATCCATATATAAAATTTCTACTTTTGTAGATCAATCAATCCCTGTGCGGATAGTAAGTTTAATCCATATATAAAATTTCTACTTTTGTAGATAAAAACGGTCGGTAAATTAGCAGAAGTTTAATCCATATATAAAATTTCTACTTTTGTAGATATATTTCTCCTGTATCGTAACTTTTGTTTAATCCATATATAAAATTTCTACTTTTGTAGATCATTACCGAGGAAGAATTGCCAAAGGTTTAATCCATATATAAAATTTCTACTTTTGTAGATAAAGACCCCGATTATTCCCAAAGCGTTTAATCCATATATAAAATTTCTACTTTTGTAGATTGAAGCCAGATCTATCCACAGAACTTACTTTAAAGAATGTAAAAGAAACGGTATAATTTTGAATATGAATATTTTATATCTGCATAAAGAGGATTGGGAGAAAGAGTATATGCGAAACAAATTTGAAGGGCAGAGCATTCACTTCTCCAAAAGTTACGAAGAAACTCCGTCGGATATTTTAAACTCCGCCGAGATTCTTTCTGTTTTTGTTTCTCACCAATGCAAAAAAACCGAAATCAATAGGTTGCCGAACCTTAAACTGATCGCTGCCCGGTCTACCGGTTTTGATTATGTTGACGTGAAAACAGCCAGGGAGCGTGGAATTGAGGTTGTCTACGTCCCTTCTTACGGAGAAAATACGGTAGCCGAATTTGCCTTTGCCCTGCTTTTATCTTTATCAAGAAAAATTTGCGAAGCTCACGAACAAGTGACAGAAAGAGGTTCATTTGTACAAGGTGATCTTCGCGGTTTTGATTTGAAGGATAAGACAATTGGAATTGTCGGCACCGGCAGAATTGGCGCCAATATGATAAAGATGGCCAAAGGATTCAATATGAATGTTATTGCTCACGACCCTTTCCCCAAACAAAATATTTCGGAAGAATTTGGCTTCAGGTATGTTTCTTTCGGCGAATTGCTCCACGAGTCGGATATCGTTTCTCTTCATGCTCCTCTTAATGAACACACAACGCACATGATAAATCAAAACAATATACATGAAATGAAAAAAGGCGCCGTTTTGATAAATACGGCCCGAGGCGGACTTATTGAAACAAGAGCGCTTGAGCAAGCTCTTGAAGAGGGTATTATATCTGCGGCCGGACTAGATGTTCTGGAAGAAGAAAAAGACATGTCCGATGAAATATCTCTCCTAAACAATCCAAATCCAAAAATAGAAGAGCTGAAAAACGTTTTAGCAAACCACTATTTAATGCGTCATCCCCGAGTCGTTGTTACTCCTCACGTGGCTTTTAATACAGAGGAAGCGATTAGAAGGATTCTTGAGACCACCATAGACAACGTCAATTCCTTTATTCAGGGGCAAACTAAAAACAGAGTGCCCTAAGCTGGGGTATTTTTATATCATCATGAAAAAAAATCTCGGATTTATTTCAACCATGATTGTGATTATTGGGGCGTTAATAGCGCTCGGATATTTCGGTTTTAACGCGAAGGACATAATGGATAAGCCCCTGGTAAAGAAGAATATAGAGTACGGCAGGGAAGCGGCCGTGTTCATTTGGGGCCAATATCTAAAAACGCCGTCAGTCTGGTTTTGGGATAATGTCGTGGTGGATATCGCGTGGAAGGAGATACAGGAAATGGCGAAAGAATAATTTTCTTGTCATTCCCGCGAAGGCGGGAATCTAGAAAATGATAACTAGATTCCCGCCTTCGCGGGAATGACAGCAAGAGGGAAGGAGCGGAAACCAAGGGCGAGAGCCCTGAACTTCTTTGCATGTGTCGCACCACAAGGGTACTTCTTGTTTCCTAAGTCGCTAAAGCTCCTAAGGAAACAATGTCGCACCA
>CAYGHQ010000011.1:0-19502 GCA_964349845.1 uncultured Candidatus Saccharibacteria bacterium | reverse complement strand
CAAGGGTACTTCTAGCTCCCTAATTCGCTTCGCTCATAAGGGAGCTATGTCGCACCACAAGGGTACTTCTAGCTCCCTAATTCGCTTCGCTCATAAGGGAGCTATGTCGCACAATATATGTTTCCGGTAGGTAAATTTATCAGATAAATTTACCTACCGGAAACATCAGCTAGATTGTGCAACATAAAATTTTATTCCAGGAAGAATGAAATTTTGCATCGCACAATCTAGCTCAAAAAAATGGCGGGCGCTTTAGCGCCCGCCATTTTTTCTTGTTCTATTTTTTTATTTTTATTTGATTGCCATCAAGTCCCCGTTCGGGTTCTTTAACCAGCATTTGGAAGATGACGCCCAAGGCTTAAGACCTTCTCTCTTATAGAGCCACTTGGCGTAGGCCATGTTGCCCTTCAAGGTGTGGAGGTCAAATCCGAGCTTCTCCGCGCTCTTTTCGTGATAGAAAAGATTGATCTGCATGAGCCCCGTATCCCTGTCATCCACCTCTCCTTTGACTACTTTGCCGTCCTTACCAATGTGCCGGAGCGAAGATTCGCACTTGGCAATTTGATAAAGGATAGGAGTATCCTTGAAATAATCCTGAACGTATTTATCCAGATTGATCGGCTGGACCCGTTCTATCATTTCAATGTCCGGAGTATTCAATTTTTGCTCTTTAGCCGTATTTTTAATTTCCGAAACATTTTCAATATTTATTGTCGCGGGAGTTCCGTAAAGAGCGTTCACTAACAATGTGCTGGCCGTAATAAGTTCTATCATATATTTTTTTGACTGCCTCTTCAGACATCCATGAGGATGTCCGCCAAGGCTTTCAATCAAAAAACCAGATTTCTCCGGTTTTCTATATGTTAGCATATTCTGTTTTTATTGTCAATAGAAAAAACACAAAAAAGCCCAAAAATGGCTTAACAAAGCCATTTTTGGGCTTCCCTCCTCCCCTTCCTAAATTCAAATTTTTTCCGCCACCAAAACTTCCACAAAACCGAGCAGAATTTCATTTTTTATTGGCTTAAAGCCGAAAGAAAGCAAATTATCCTTCAGAATTTCCATATTTTCCTTGGAAGTAAGGTGATTTCTGCTCAAAAAAGCCACAATTTTTCCCCAAAAGCCTCTGGGCGGACATATATCGGCAAGCAAAAACTTTCCGCCAGGCTTTAAAACCCGATAAGCTTCCCTAAGCATTTTATCTTTCCCCTCCTCTTCCAAATGGTGGAAGGTGAACGTGGTGGCTATATAGTCGCAGGAATTATTCACGCACGGAAGATCTTCCGCGTAAGCAACCTTAAATCTTATTTTTGTCCCAAAATTTTCTTCTCGGGCTTTCTCTATAGATTTGGAATCCGGGTCAACACCCATAAAAGAAACGCTATTTCCGTATTTTTCATAAAGTTGTCTCAAGATTCTTCCTCTTCCGCATCCTATATCAAGGAAAAAGTCGCTCCGATTAAGAATAATCCTTTCCGCAATTCTCCGGCGAATGCTTAATAAATTGTAGGTAAACATACCAATATACGAATAATACTAATGCAACGAATTGATAACGAATAAAATCCTCCGGTCTGCAAAGCCAGACCACCTCCTTTAAGAAAGGAGGATTTAAGATATTGTCGTATTAATTCTCCCTTTATAAAGGGAGTGGCGAGTCTGCGAGCCGAGGGATTTATTCGCAGTGATTTGTATCATTCGCATTATTCGTATACTTGGTATGTTTACCTACACAAATTCCCCCAAAAGCTTTTTCCCATATACCAGCCTTGAAAACGCCTCCGCCTCCAGCTTGGCGTCCTCCAAGGCATTATGAGCGCCTTTCCTCGCTTGAATTCCGACAAAATCCAAAATTTTATCCAAATTTAAGTCCGATCTTTTCTTATCTGTAGGCGGAGTAATTCCCCCTTCAATCATTTTGACATAAGCAACCGTATGAAGATCTATCGTCCGGTGAGGCAACGGCCAATTCAAGTGGTATCGGTGGGCTGTTTTCTCCAGAAAATCCCTGTCAAAAGAGGGATTTTGTCCGGCCAAAGTATGGTTATCGCATTTCTCTATCCACTTTAAAAAATCCTCCACCACTTCCCTATCAGTTTTCTTTTTTGGATCGGTGATTTCTTCGCGGGTAAAGCCGTTTATCTCTAACGCCTCTTTTTCCACATGAGCCCCCTCCCATATTCGGCACTCTTCGTAAAAAATATTTAGAGGGTTGTCAAAATCAATCGCTCCTACGGAAACGAGCGAGTCTTTATGCGGATCAACTCCAGATGCTTCAACGTCAACAAAAATCATGTGAAGAAGGGACTAGGTGTTAGCCACTAGGGACTAGTCTCTATCTCTGTTATTCCCGCGAAGGCGGGAATCCAGAACATAAATCAAATAATGGAATAATTATATCATTAAAAAACCGTAGGACTCAAAGTCCCAAATTTGGATCGGGGACTTTGAGTCCTACGGTTTTTTAGTTGAGTATTTTTAGTATTTTCCAGTATCTTAGTATTTTGGAGTATCCTAAGTATCTTATTTAATATTTTCGCACGTAAACGCGCATACTGCTATGCAATTCTCCGCGTCCGGAGGACAAGGCGAACCGCAAGTGTTAAATGTTCCGCCCAAATTTTCGCATTGAAATCTCCAGCTAGACTCCTGCTCCGGTGTAGCGCTTAAACCATAAATAACCCTGCTTCCCTCTCCCCCATTTTCTCCATTGGTATCGCCTCCGTTTCCTCCTCCCCACGGAAGCGAATCATTTGAAAAATAGATAATCCCCCCGCCAATAAGAGCGATAATTACAACCACTGCGATAATCATAAACAAGCTATTGTCGTTTCTCATGCTCTATATAACTCCAATTTATACCTTCAAGATATCCCTCCCCCACCTCCCCTTGCAGGACAGAGGGGTGGAATTTTCCTAATTGCCTTACTCCCCTTTTATGCTATTATTTTATCACGACGGGATATAGTAAACGCCCGTATGCGCGCTTCGGGGTTAAATTCAATGTCGGGATATAGTATAACGGTAGTATGCACGCTTCGGGTGCGTGCGGTCCGAGTTCAAATCTCGGTATCCCGACTATATATAAACAAAAACCTCTCTAGAGAGGTTTTTGTTTATTATGGATTATGCCTAAATTTTTCTAAGAAGAATTTGAGTAATATATCTTTGGCCGTTAGTGTTCCCTATAATGAAATTAACTCCGTCTGTGTCAAAAAACTGCTCGGATTTTTCTATGGTAGATAAGGTTTTTTTCTTTTTGCTTACCAAATCTTGAACATAAAATTTATTATCGTATTTAAGAGAATAATAAATCTTATCGTCAATTATTTTCACCATGGAAGCTCCCATCCTCATGCCTGACGGCTTAAAGACAGCTTCATGGACAGACTCAGTTTTGCCACTTTTTATGTTGTATATTTTAAGTGTTTCTTTTTCCGGTTCTGTTGATGTAAATGCGAGATATTCCGAGTTACATGAAAAAGATATAGGGGAACTAAGGCCAGAAGCTTGTGTAATCAGAACATTTTGCTTAGTGTTAAAATTATATTTATACACACTCTCTTTATTTACATAACAAACCGCGTTCTCATTACTTGATAAGGAGTACATTCCGCTGACAGGCAAAGAGATAATTTTATTATTATTAGCATCTAAGACAGAGTATCCTTTTCCTATAAAACCCAATAAGATCAAATCATCGGCTCCTCCATTTACAGATACCGGCTCTCCTTTTAGCAGTGATTCCGTTTTACCAGTCAAAATATTATATCTAAAAAGATTTTTTTCTTTTTTAAATTGACCTGTTCCAACAGTGTAGTAAATATAGTCCTTACTGATATAAAGTGTTTCAGCGCTAAACCCGCCGGTATTTAAATCAGAGTCAGTGATTTTTAAAATTTCCCCTTCTTTATAAACATATATGTCCCAGACATTAGGAGAAGATTTTTTGGTAACTGGATTGTATTTGCCTTCCTGTGTTTGGCCTAGCCAGGAAACTATTCCACCTCTCGTAGTTATGCGTATAGCGGCTGACTTATCATCTTTGATTGTCCTGTTTTTTTGGGGCTCTACATCTTTCTCACCTTCTTTTTCTTTTATGTTTGTTTCATCAACTATATTCTTGAAATAATTCCACGAAAAGGGATTCCACCAAGATGCATGGGCATAACTTGGGAGTAACATTGCTAATGTAAATATTACTGCGGTCAGATACACTTTTTTTTGGTTCATAAAATTTCTTTTATAAATACCTTTCAACAAGCTTTTAATTACTTAAAATAGTACCATTGAAATTTAACTTACAAAGGGGATTTTTTTGTGGACAGTAAGGTTTAATGGGGTCTTGACCCCATTTCCACTATTTCCAATTTCTGCACATTATTACGGAATAATAGCACATTTGCCCAAAAGTATAAATTTATATTTTTCCCTACCTTTTGTTTTTAAGGATATTGTTGAGGATAAGGAGGCCGTCGGAAATATTTTTCAATATATCTTCTTTTGAATTTTGGAGGCCGATAGACGAAGAAGCCTCCGTTTTATCCTCAAAAGAAACGATTATATTTACTCCCGAATCTAACGCGCTCTCTTTTTGCCCGTACATCTTGAATTCATAAACTCCCGGATCAAAGGGCCCGAAAACCTGCTTGTAAGATGAATTGAGCTGTTTGTTTCCCTGAAACACAACAAGAGGGTAGTCGCTTTCGCTGTCGGTTGACCATCTATTGGAATCGCCCACCGATCTTATATTAAAAGAGTTGATTTTTTTGCTTTCATCAAAAGCGATTTTTAACGTCCATCCCCAATCATCTGCATTTTCACCGCTTCCCTTGCCCGCGGAAAAAACACCCCATTTTCCGGCTTTATCTTCATTTTGGGTGGAGAGGTCAAACGAGAGAATCGCCGAATTCCCCTTTTTCGCGGGGAAGGCTGATCCGATGCCGGCAAGCGAAGAGCGGGCTTGATCCGGAAGGAAAGATCCGGAAGAAGATTTGTCCGAAATAACCTCCTCGGTTTCATTCCCGCATCCGTAAAGGCTGTTTAGCTTATTGCGGGTAAGCGTTCCCGCAAAACCGCTTCCCTCTTCAAGACCGCTCGGAGAAAGAATATCTGCGGAATATTTTTCCTGGAATTTTATCACCGCCGACAAAGTTTTTCTTCCAAAAATGTCCCCTCCCCCGACCGGAAATCCTTCTTTTTCCAAAGCGGTAATGAGCATGGCCACATCCTCGCCATGATCCCATATAGCCAAATTTCTCTTCCAATTATGGCAAAAAACTTCCCCGGATTCCTGCCCGCTCGCCTGAAGCGGGCTAAGCGATCCGGCCGAAAAAACAAGGAGGAAAGCAAAAAACAAAAAAATCCTGTTTTTCATATATGGTAGAATTTGCGCGTTTAGCTTTTAAAATAGATCTTTATACCCTATTTTAATTTTCCCACAATTGCCCAAAAACAGCAAGGAGGAAAAATATACCGGCAAATATGCAAAAATAGAATTTTTTTATTGCTCATCCAAAGTCTTTAAAAGCGATTCCTCCCATCCAAAACAAGTTTCAATATCCTCCAATTTCTTAAATTCCTCAACGCATTTTTTGTCTAATTTCGCAAAATCTAAAAGAACAGAAACAGCTTGTTCAATAAAACCTCCGACCGTCCCGTCTGAATCATCAACTCCCCCTTGGCATAGTTTTTTATCCAATCGCAAGAGCAAGTTTATAATCAAACTTGCAGTCTGCCTGCTTGCCGGCAAATCAGAAACAATAGCGGACAGGCGGTTACAGCCCTCGGAAAGAGAATTTTGATAAGCAAACCATATCCTTGACGGTCCGCTATACGCTTTGATAAGTTTTACCGCTTCGCTTATTTTCTTTTTTACTTTCTCCATTTCTGCCTTGGATAGCTCGCCTGCCCGCCCGCTTGAAAGCGGAATATTCAATACATTTCTTTCTTCTTTTTCCAGTTTTCCGCCCTTTTTGATTGCCATTATCGCTACCGCTATCATATGTTTGCAAAGCGTGTTATTCTGCCCGAGATAGCATTCGCAATCGCCTTCGTCATGACGGCGCGCCGACACGGAAACATTATAAGGGCGGCTGCCCATAACAACGGCGCTATATCCTCCAAACTCTTCTTTAAATTCTCTGACTTTCCCCTCTTCGTAAAGAGCCACGGCTTTTTCAAAAGTCGCTTTATCCGTGGCAAATCTTATTTTATCCAAATCATAAACCGGAATCATAATTTTTCCACTATTTTCAAATAATCTTCTCGCGAAATGTTTAAAACCTTCAGATTATTGAGAACAATAAAAGCCGGAAGCGCCGTATCCCGCGGCACAATAACCGGCCGTTTTAAACCTTTTTTCCAATATACGCGATGATCGCCCTTCTCCCGCTTAAATTCGCATCCTATTTTCAAAAGAAATTTTTCAAATTCTTTCCAATGTATTGATTGGATGCGTGGCATAGAAAGCAATAGTTAGGCGCAGACAGGCATTTGCAGATCGATAGATTGCGAAGAGATAATTTTCGGCGGACTCCATCTTTTTTGAGCTTTTTTCCAGCCAAGTTCTGACAAAACATCTTTAACTGTCCCAGCCATAACAATTTCTTCTAAAAACAAGTTGGCAATTTCCGCAAATCGCAACTTCGCTTCTTTTTCAGATTTGCCTGTCGTTGATAAATCCAATGCAGGAGTATAAGCCACAAAACGCTTGTTTTGCTTGGTAATAACAACAGGAAGATTAAATGAAAATTTGTTGTTTATCATAAGAACATTTTATCAAAAATTGACGGCCTTTACAATTCAACGCATCTACATCTACAAAAGCAGAAATTTTATATATGGATTAAAAACATTCAAATCCCCCCCCAATTTTTGAAATTTCCCTTTTTAAAATTTTCGGTTTTATCCGTAAAAACAAGCCACTGACCCTGATAATTTCTTTCGTCGGTATTTGCAACTATTCCTCCAAATTATTTTTTATTTTTCAATAAAGTTATCTTTCCCAAATTAAATCCCAGTAAACCTTTCGAATTATTTAATATGCGTTTAACTAGTAAGTTGCGTTACAACTTCAGAAATAATTTTGTTTAAACCACTTTTCATTTCATGTTCCCAAAATCTTAGGACGGTCCAATTATTTTTTCTTAAATAGAAAGTGATTTTCCGGTCTCGTTTGCGATTATTCATTATTTTCTGCCGCCAAAAATCGTTCTTTAATAAGTGTTTCCAGCGTGGATATTGCCAGCCATGCCAAAAGTCGCTATCAAGAAAAACGCAAACTTGCTGATTTTTAAAAACAATATCAGGCTTTCCTTTAATTACGGAAACATTAGTGTGAAAATTTTCAGTAGTATTTTTTTTAAGTGAATCGATAAATTCTTTTTCGAATTTCGTATTTTTTGAACGAATCTTAGACATTAAGTTAGACCGCTTTTTTTTCGATAGCAAATCCTTACTGCGTTCTTTTTTAAAGTTTCGGTTTAAATAATTATTTGTTTTCTTCATATGAGTCCAGCCGTAAAAATATCTGATGCTCTAAGATTCAATTTATTGGATCCAATGACTGAAAACTTATCATTCAATAATTTCTTCCATTGGTCGAGACGGGCACTTTCAAGTTTATCGCTTCTCCAATAATAAGTTATGGTTTTGGCATCAAGTTTATTAATTTTCTGTTTTATGGCTTTTGCTCTAATATGAAGACGGTAGGCCAACTGAGGCACAAAAACATTCCGTCCATTAATCTTTAATCGAACCTTTCCGCCTGCGGTAAATATATCTCTCAAGTTAGCTGAAACAGCATTATATTCGGAGATAAGATAGGCCGCCGCTCGTTCAAACTTTGTCGTACTTTTACTGAACATTTCAGGAAAAAGTATCATAGCTTCGACAATAAAATCTTCTTTTTCTTTCTGACTTAAACTTCTGAATGGTTTAATAATTGGACTTACAGAATTTTCTTCATCTTGATCGATCCACCACAACTCTTCACCTTCCTTCAATTGTGAACGATAATATTCCTTAATTTTCCGAATGGGATTTGGATCTTTTCTCAATGTGTCATAGTCAACTCCGATTTTGTCAAATATGGATTTACCAGGAGATAAGGACATATTTATGCGATATCGGGGAGAATGAGTAACACTTACCTCAGGCAAGCATTCTTGATATAAGCGATAACGAATGTCCAATTTCCCCCCGAATTTTCCGAACATAATGTAAATTCTTTCTACGTCTTCGATCCTCGAGGACTCAAGTACGCTATTACCAGTTGAAGTCCAGTGGTCATTGGTTGTCATTTTAACTTCAATGCCAAAATATTTATTAGCAATAATGTCAGGGAAGGCGTATGTTCCGGTTTGTTTAATTGTCCCTTCAAAAATTGTCCCCTTAGCCGCGTCACTGGTACGCTCATAAACTATGGTTTCAAAATATGAGGGTGAGATATTCTTTTTATCCTCAAGGAAAGACAACATCAACACCTTTGACTTTTCCAACAATTCTTTAAAATCTTTTTCTTTAACATTTAGTTTTTCAACGTAAATCATGATTATTTTAGATATTTTTTAAGAAATTTTTCTACTGATTTGGCGACGTGCCACGCTAACACCGGCGGAACTGCGTTGCCTATTTGTTTATAAGCCGATGAAGTCGAGGGATAAAAAATAAAATCATCTGGAAAAGACTGGATACGAGCGGCCTCCCTAGCGGATAACCTTCTTTTTCCATTCCAATGATATTCTATGTTTCCATGGTGTTCTGTTCGCATTGTTGGTCCTGGTCTGTCCGCCGATACTGTAGAGTTTCCTTGACCATTGTTCTTTTTTGCCTTAGACCAGAAATGATTGGCTATTTTACCTTCCCCTATATTTTCTAGATCGCCGATGGCCAACCTTAAACTAACCCAATGATTTCTATCTAATATCGGATCAGGATGCTTAAAGGGCGGCAATTTGTCTTTTTTCGTTCCAACAATGATAACTCTTTCACGTGTCTGCGGAACGCCATAATTCGCGGCAGATAGGAGTTTGTGGACAACATGATATCCCAGCTTCTCAAAATCTGAAATAATTTGTTTTATGGCATCTCCCCCATTCATATTAAGGAGTCCTCTAACATTTTCAGCAACAAATAAAACAGGTTCGGTTCTTTTAATTACTTCGGCCATGCTTTGATAAAGCAAGCCACGCGTACTATCAAATCCCCTTCTCTTTCCGGCGAGACTAAAATCCTGACAGGGAAAACCTCCCAGCACGACGTCAACTTTTTCTGGCATGGATTGATCAAACAAGTTTGCGGAAAACTTTCCACTAAGAATTTGAGTAATATCTCCACAAACAATAGCGTGTTTAAAATAATTAGCAAAAGATTGACATGACGGCTCGTCAATATCATTCGCCCACATTACCTTAAAATTATTCTTCGAATAATTTTTCTTTAAGAATTCAAAGCCTCCGGTAAAACCTAAATCTAATCCACCGCAACCAGAAAATAAAGAAAGGACGGAAAATTTTTTCTCGCTTCTTTTTGGAGCAGGCGGTTTAGTTTGATTACGACCATAAGCGGAAATTGATTCTCTAACAATAAATGGTTCCTTTTTAGGATAAGCGTATTTATTATTTGCGAAGGAAAAACTCTTTTTGGTTTTATTTTTCATAGAATTGCCCATTATTTTCAATCATAACATTTTAACGTAGAAATTATAACGTACAATATTCTTAAGAAAGAATTTATAAAAAATTAAACACTCGTCCTAAGCAACCGAAAGGGCACATCCTTATCATGATTTTCTACCTTCCCTTTTCCAATCCAAGTAAATAGGGACATAAATTATTTTTCTTTAATTAAGCCATTTTAGGCCGAATTTGGCGATTTATCAACATTTTGCTTTTGACTCACTTTCTTATTTTTTTGTTGGACTCCAATAACACTTAGAACATTCCCAATATTCATACTTTTTTCCAAATTCTGGAACTTTGCAGAAAAAATGTCCATTACGATAACTATTGTCAGTGTATCTAACTATATTGATATTCTTGCCACAAATTGAGCAGGATTTCAAAAACCGGTCTTTAATTATTTTTACTTGTATCTTTTTCATCTTATTTTTACAAATAATTTTATATCAAGCCTGCTTCTTTAAAGCTGAAAAATGGTTTTTTGTTTTCTGTTTCTTTTCCTTTTTCTTTTTTTTCTTCCTTTCCTACCACTATATGATCGGTAACTTCAATCCCTAGAATTTTTCCTGTTTCCACCAATCGTTTTGTAAGAATTAAATCGTCTTCGGATGGCTCGGGGTCGCCGGAAGGATGGTTATGGACAAAAATCACCGATACTGCCTTGCTTTTTATGGCTTCGGCAAAAACTTCGCGAGGATGGACTATGCTGGCGTTAAGAGAGCCGACGGAAATTTCCGCGATTGAAAAATTCCGGCTATTTACGGGAATAATATAAAAATGCTCTTTGTGATAATCTTTGAGCTTGCTTTTTATCAGCCGAAAGACTTTTTCAGGGTCGTCTAATTCCCTGCCCTTGTAAGAGGGAGTTTGGGTAGAAAGCCGCCGGCCGATTTCAAAAACAGCTTTTATTTCTGTGGCTTTTGCCGGCCCGATTCCTTTAACTTCCGACAATTCTTGAATGCTCGCTTCGGATAATTTCTGCAGACTACCAAATTCTGTCAATAATTTTTGAGCAATAACAGAAACCGATTCTCCGGCAACTCCCCGCCCCAAAATAATTTGCAGGAGTTCCTGGAGTGAAAGAGCTTGTTCGCCGAATTTTGCCAGCCGTTCGCGTGGTCGTTCTTCTTTTGGCAAATCGTGAATAGTAAATGATTTGGGCATAGTGGACGATGCAGGATTCGAACCTGCGACCTCACGAATGTGAATCGTGCGTTCTAACCAACTGAACTAATCGTCCAGAATTTCTAAAGATTAAGGCAGCTATTTGTTTGAAATTTGAGCTTTGACATTTGGATTTTATTTTAATCCTTTGCAATTTGATGCGGGAGTGTAGCCTTTCGCCTTGGCATCTTCTTCCGATGGAAAAGAAACAAGGTTGGCCGGAGAAATTCTGGATACTCCCCCGCACCAGGGGTAATAATATTTCGTTCCGTTCTTTGACGCAACAAGAGGGGAAGGGTTTAGGGAATAGGGACTAGGGTCTAGGGATGAATCAGGGGAAACTGTAAAGGTTTCCCCTACCCCGGCAAAATTATAGCGGATTTGGGGAGGAATCCGCGATTCTTCTGTCAAAGAGAGCCTTCCCAAGCCGAAACCGCCAAACCCGACTAAAACAAGGATCAAAGCCGTATAAATATCGCTTCTTTCCAGAAAACGGAAGAAAAGCTTGCATTTTTGGGCGATTTCGTGTATTCTTTTCATTACTTTAATTATATCAAATTTAGTAATTTTTACAGTATTAATTCCTCCTTTCTTAAAGGAGGTGGCCGGTATACCGGCCGGAGGATTTTAAATAATAAATCCCTCGGCTCGCCGACTCGCCACTCCCTTTAAAAAAGGGAGAATCAAGAAAATTCAACTAATTCTATGGCTCATACAAAAGCTGGAGGTACAGCTAAAAACCTGACGGATTCAAACGCGCAATATTTGGGCGTTAAATTGTACGCCGGGGAAACCGCTAAAGTGGGAAGCATTTTGGTGCGACAGAGAGGCACAAAATTTCTTGCCGGAAAAAATGTCGGACTGGGAAAAGACCACACTCTTTTTGCTCTTAAAAATGGAATTGTGGAATACACGAACAAAAGAAAAATTAAGTTTGACGGGGAAAAACTGGTAAAGAAAGTGGCTAATGTAATTTCTGACGACAAATCATCAGAAATTACCGCAGAATCACGCAGACAGGAACGCAGACTAACGCAGAAGGAAACAGGGAAAAAAGAGGAAGTTAAAAAAGAAATCGCGACTAAAGTTTCGGCGGAGCCAGTAAAAAAGACAGAGGAGAAGGTTCCCAAGACGACAAAAATAGAGAAAAAGTCAAAATAGAAGAATAATACTAGGATACTCTAAAATACTAAGATACTGGGAAACAATATTCTTCCACCACCCCCTACCCTTACAGGGTCTGTCCACTCATTGGACAATTAAGAAATTGTCTCAAAGAGTCTTGCGAAGCTCCAAGTATTCGCTTCTCACCCTCCTCAGGCAGGCCCGCCTGCCATCGCCCTGCTCAGACAGTGGCGGGCACAGGAGGGGAGGAAGAAGAAAATCCGCCGCGCCCTTTGGGCGCGGCGGATTTTCTTGTCTTTTCCCTAGTGGCTAGTGGCTAAACCTTACAGGTTCTGTCCACTCTTTCGTCTTCACGGATTCGGACTGAAAGAGTCTTGCGGAGCTTCCTTAGGGTCGCTCCTCACCCTAGTCCCTTCGGGCTTAATTATTACTTTAAACTTCACCTCTTTCCCTCCCGCTTTTACAACTACTTCATGCTCTCCCACTGTCTTGAGCGGAGCGTCAAGAATTATGAATTCCGGAGAGATTTGAAGGCGGGTTTCTTTCTGCAATTCTTTAACCAAAGCTTCTTTGTGAATTCCGGCGAAAAGATGGCCTTTGTCGCTCGCCTTGCCTGACATATGGATAGTCGCGCCTTCAATATCGCCAAGGTTTTTAGCCAAAAGATCCTCGTGGATTTTCTTTTCGGCATCCTCTTGCTTCCGGAGGAGTCCGGCTTTTTTGATGGCTTTGTCCGTTCCCGCCTCGGCAAGCCCTTGCGGAATAAGGAGATTCAGCGCGTGGCCGTTTGCCACGTCTTTTACTTCGTATTTTTTGCCCTGTTTGGGAACATCTTTTAGGAAAACTACTTTCATGTAATTTATAAGTTTAAGCTTGTAAGTTAATACAGTTTATAGATTTTTTGGATAAAGTAAAGGAGATATGTAATTACCTAATTTCTAATTAACCTAATTGACCTAATAAAGCACCAATTTCTAAATCCCCAAACTATATCTGTAGATTTTTGGTGTTTAGTTGTGTTTAGTTATTGGGATTTTATTAGAAATTAGGTAATTAGGTGAATTAGGAATTCCAAATATTAACCGACTAGTCGGTTAATATTTGGATGGCTTTCTCCATCTGCGGGTCTTTTCCTTTTGTTATGTCGTCCGGAGTCATTTTTACCTCATAATCCGGTTTAAGCCCCACGGAAGATATTGAATTTCCTTTGGGAGTGAGCCACCTTGCGATTGTTACTTTAAGAGAGGTGTCGGGGGTGATTCTCACGAGTTCCTGCACCGATCCTTTGCCGAAAGTCTGCGTTCCCACAAGCTTGGCGATGCCGTAATCCTGAAGAGCTCCGGCCAAAATTTCCGAAGCTGAAGCCGATCCGCCATTCACCAATACGGCCATTTTTAGATTTTGATTGAAGACATCGTATCCTACGCTCCGGTGGACTCTCTCTTCCCCGTTCTTGCCGAAATCTTCGGTAACGACGGTTTTTCCGGCCGGAAGAAACCAGCTTGCCATATCCACCGCGGATTCAAGGTACCCGCCCGGATTTCCGCGGAGGTCAACGAGAAGCCTTGTAGATCCCGACTCAATGAATTTGCGGAGTGACTCGCGGAAAAGATTGGCTGAAGGCGCGGAGAAACTGTAAAGCTTTATGACAAAAACCCCGTTCTCCTGGAGTCCGGCTCCGCCTTCCCCGCCAGCCGAAATTTTGCCGGGTTTTATTTCAGTCTCAACAGTCGGAATAGTAATGACATCTCTCACGATTTTTATTTCCAGAGGCTCGCTTTTCCCCTCCCTTACGATGGTAAGGCTTACCGCGGTGCCTCTCTTTCCGCGGATATTTTTGACTGCTTCTTCCACTTTCATTCCCGAAGTCAGAGTCTCGTTTATTTTTAAAATTTTATCCCCTGGCATTATGCCGGCTCTTTCCGCCGGAGTGCCTTTCAGGGGGGCGATGACAGTGATAGTTTCGTCCTTGATGCCGACTTCCATCCCGACGCCTTCAAAATTACCGCTGATTTCATTCTGGAAATTCTCCGCTTCTTCAGGGGGCATAAAAACAGTGTACGGATCCTTGAGTGAAGAAGCCAAACCCTCAATCGCCCCCCAGATTTTTTCCTGATCACTCAAGGCTTGCGGGGTGCTTGTGGAAGTGGGGACATATTTTTCATTGAGAATGTTCCATGCTTTCCAAAAAGGCGAAAAATCCACGGATTCTGGCTTGTCCGTTTCCATGTTCTCTAGATAGGTAGATGCGTTGGCGGATTGATCATTGTTATTTCCGGCATAATAGCCAATGCTAAAAACGCTCCCTATAACGGCCAGGGAGATGATGATAGACGGTATTTTTTTGGAGAAGCTTTCGTTCATCATTCTTTGTTATATTATCTCAAAAAAGAGTTAAAAAGAAAAGCCTGTTTTGTCCCCATGTATGATATAATAAAGACAAAACAGGCGCCCGTTTGAAAAATCCCAACCCTCCAATAGAATATAATTGGATGATAAAGGCAAGAGTTACAACAGGCTTCTGCCCGTCATTTCCTCCGGCCTCGGAAGTTTCATAAGTTCAAGGATTGTGGGAGCTATGTCCGAAAGATTTCCGCCATTTTTAAGAGAAAGACTTTTGTCAGTCAAAATAGCCGGAACGGGGCTCGTCGTGTGGGCCGTGTGGGGAACGCCGGTTTCGGGATCAATGTTTATTTCCGCGTTTCCATGATCCGCGGTGATAAGCATTACTCCGCCTTTTTCCGTTATTTTATTTTCCAATTTTCCCAAACATTCATCCACGACTTCAACCGCTTTTATAATGGCCGGAACATTAGCCGTATGCCCTACCATATCGGCATTGGCAAAGTTTATAAAAATAAAATCCGTTCCCTTATCCAAATATTCCAGAGCTTTGGCCGTGATTTCCGGAGCTTTCATTTCCGGAGCCAGATCATGGGTAGCCACATCCCTACGGCTTGGAATAAGCATTTGCTCTTCTTTCGGATAAGGCTTTTCCTCGCCCCCGTTCAAAAAGTACGTGGCGTGGGCGAATTTTTCCGTTTCGGCGATGTGCGCCTGCGCCAAACTCGCGTTTGAAATTTCCTTAGCCAGAGTCGTTTCAATTTTTACCGGAGGAAAAACAACATGGCTTTTTATCTCCTCTCCGTAATCGGTCATAGTGGCAAAATACAAGTTTTCTTTCTCCGCTTTTTCCAAAATTTTGGCGGATATTTCCCTCGCCCTGTCCGCCCGAAAATTAAAAAAGAAAATGGCGTCATTACGGTTTATTTTTATCTTTCTCCCACCCCCCTCGCTCGCGGACTCGCCCTCCCCCCTCGGGCAGGGGGGAAGGAAGCCACTAAATACCGACGGCTTGATAAATTCGTCAGTTTCCCCGTTTTTATAACATTCCCCCGCAAACTCCGATGGTTTTTTATTTGAAACAACCCTCTCGCTTTTTCCTTCAAAAATAGCTTCCTCCGCCAGCTTGATTCTGTCCCAATTTTTGTCCCTGTCCATGGCATAATATCTTCCGGAAATAGTGGCGATCTCCCCCGCCCCGAGTTCCTCCAAAAAATTCTCCAATTTTTGGAGATAGGTTTTCCCGCTTTCTGGAGGCGTATCCCGCCCGTCAAGAAAAACGTGGATAAAAATTTTAGAAATTCCGGAATTTTTGGCTAATTTGAGAAAAGTAAAAAGATGGCTAATATGGCTATGCACTCCGCCGTCCGAAAGAAGCCCCATCGCATGAATAGCGCTTTCGTTCTTTTTTACATGTTCAAAAAGTTCCGCGAAAACCGGATTTTTATCAAAATCCCCATTTTTTATCGCTTTATGAATTCGCACCAGATCGGTGTCAATAATTTTCCCCGCCCCTATCGTCATATGCCCCACTTCGCTGTTTCCCATCTGCCCTTCCGGAAGCCCGACACTTTCTCCGCTCGCGCTCAAAGTAGCGTGCGGATATTTTCTCCACATCCTGTCCCAATTCGGCTTTTTCGCCCGCGCAATCGCGTTATCTTTCGCTTCTTCGCGATATCCCCAACCGTCCAGCACCACTAGCATAACCTGCTTTTTCTTTTGTAAATCCATGGGTTAATTATACTTTAATTTTGAACTGCTAACCTCTTCATTGTCCCAAAAACAAAAGTGGACCGTGCGAGATTCGAACTCGCTACCCCCACATTGTCCCGAAGAACAAGGAGTAAAACGACTGCGTTCTTCGCGATCCCGTGAATAATGAGCCGTCAACCTTCATACTGAAAATATGTGGACTGGAGGGGAGTCGGACCCCTGACCTCCTCATTGCAAATGAGGCGTTCTACCACTGAACTACCAGCCCTTTACGCAAAAACTCCTTGTCAACGGGATCTCGAAAAATATATTCGCAAGGCTCATTATTTTTCGGGACAAATGTGGTGCTCTACCAATTGAGCTAACGGCCCGAAGCAACTTACAATTTTGCGGATTTTGGCCGAAGGCCAAAATCCGCCTCCGATTGCCGGTTGCAAGTTGTTTGTTGCGGGTTATAAGTTGTTGGTTAAATTACTACTATTTCCCCTCCAAAGCAAGAGCGAGCACATGATCAATAAATTTGTTCGCCGGAAACCCGACGGCATGAAGAGCTTTCGGCAAAAGGGATTCCGACGTGAGCCCGGGCAGGGTATTTGTTTCCAAAAAATAAATTCCCCGGCGCGGATGGACGATGAAATCCGACCGCGAGTAGTGCCGAAGCCCCAAAGTTCCATGGACGACCTTAGCCAGCCTCTCAAGCTCCCTTTTCTCCTCAAAAGAAAAATTTCCCGGACAGATCTCCTGCGATCTTCCTCCGTACTTCGCGCCATAGTCAAAAAAAGCGGATTCGGACGGCGGGCGTATTTCAATGGGAAGAAGAGCGTATATTTTCTCTCCTCGGAAATTTTCAACCACTCCGCAAGTCGCCTCCTTTCCTTTTATAAATTCTTCAATAATCGCCCTTTCGCAAATTTCAAAAACCCTCCGCAGTCCGTCTTCCAAATCGTCGAAACTCCAAACTATGGAAACTCCGACGGATGAGCCCAAGGAGAGAGGCTTTACGATGAGAGGATGGGGAAAACTCCGAAAAATTTCGCGCAAAAAATCCTGATTGTTTTCTTCCCTGCTTAAAACGCGATAATGGGGAGTCTTGATCCCTTCCCGAGACAAAAAACTTTTAGCCAGCGCCTTGTTCATGGCAACCCGCGAGGCAAAAGAGCGCGAACCCGTATAAGGGATTTGAAATGTATCCAGAAGATTTTGCACCTCTCCGTCTTCGCCGTATTCGCCGTGAAGCGCGTTAAAAATAACGTCAACTTTTTTAAGAGCCTTGTGCGGGTCGTGAGGCATGCCCGAAATATGCCAGACGCCGTCCTTTCCGATAAAAACATCCACCGGCCTATATTTGGGGGAATCTCGGAGGACATCAAGAACCCTCGCCCCGCTTTGGAGGGAAACTTCGTATTCGGAGGATGGGCCTCCCCGCAAAACTCCCACTCTCAATTTTTCCGTGAGCATGCCTGTATTATACAATAAAATAAAAAATAAAGGCCGTTCTCTCATACGCGAGAGAACGGCCGTGAAAGGCAATCCTTGATTTATTTATGCCTGCCTGTGCTTTTCCTGTTTCCGAAGGATTGCCCGAGAATCCGCCCGTATGCGACAGCCTGTCTTTTAAAAGGGGCGGATTCAAGCTTCATACTACTCCTCTTCAAAAAAAATGCAAACCCAAAAAGTGGATAAGTAGAACCAGTCCGACTGGTTCTACCTTTTGGAAATTATTGATCTTTTATAAACATCAAGATGCTCCAGGGCTATTCCTGTCCCGTTGGCCACGCAGTTGAACGGGTCTTTGGCCATTTCCGCCTTCACCCCAGTCCTCCGAAAGACAAGCTCCGGAAGATTCCGTAGCTGGGAAGTTCCGCCGGTCAGAGTTATCCCCCGATCAATAATATCAGCCGCGAGCTCTGGCGGAGTTTCCTGCAGAACATCTTTGATAGCCTTGACCATTTCCCGAAGTTCTCTTCCTATCGCCCGGACTATCTCATTTGTTTTTACATCCGCTGTCCGGGGAAGACCGGTAATAAAATCTCTCCCCTTAATCGTTGCCGACAATTCTTCTTCCACCGGCAAAGCCGATCCGATTTTTATTTTTATCTCCTCCGCCGACTTGTCGCCGACGGCCAGATTGAATGTCTTTTTTATGTAATCCGCGATCGCCGAATCAATCCTGTTTCCCGCGCATTTGACGGAAGTTGAAGCCACAATCCCTCCGAGAGAGATGACAGCCACGTCCGTTGTCCCTCCTCCGATATCAACCACCATGCGTCCTACCGCTTCCTCTATGGGAATGCCCGCGCCGATAGCGGCAAGAATCGGCTCTTTCACGACATAGGCGTTTTTGGCTCCGGCTTTGATCGCTGCTTCAATGACCGCCCTCCTCTCCGTGGAAGTAATTCCCGCCGGAACTGAAACCATCACCTCCGGCTTCCAGATATTCCATTTTCCCAGAGCCTTGTTTATAAAATAGCGGAGCATGGCTTCCGTCACTCGGTAATCGGCGATAACTCCGTCTCTCATGGGACGGTAAGCGATAATGCTGTCGGGAGTCTTTCCGATCATCTCCTTAGCCTCATTGCCGACAGCCAGAATTTTATTGTCCTGCTCGGATACGGCGACAACCGAAGGCTCGTTCACGACAATGCCTTTGCCGGGCACGAAAACAAGCGTTGTCGTAGTGCCGAGATCTATACCCAGTTTCTTTGAGAATAAAGACATAAGTTTAAAACATAAATCCGAAGCACGAAATTCGAAATCCGAAACAAAGGAAGAAAATGAAGTCAAATCCAAAATTCCAAACAAATTTAGTTCAGTTTTAGATATTTGAAGTTAGAATTTGGCTTCGTTTGTTTCGGATTTCGTGCTTAGAATTTCGGATTTAATTCGTAACCCTCTCAATCTCCACTCCTATCTTTCTCAACCTCTCTTCTATCTTCTCGTATCCTCGGTCAATGTAATGAATATTATTGATGACGGAATCTCCCTTGGCGATAATGGCGGCGATAACATAAGCAAGCCCCGCCCGGATATCCGGCCCATCCAGCTCTTTCCCGCGCAAATCCGACGGGCCTTTTATTGTCGCGCGGAGCGAATCCCACAATTTTATATCCGCTCCCATTTTAACGAGATCCTGCGTGTAATTAAGCCTATTTTCAAAAATCGTCTCAAAAATCGCGCTCTCTCCGGAAACTTGCGTCAAAAAAACAGCCATAGGGGCCTGAATATCAGTCGGGAATCCGGGGTACTCGTGGGTTTTGACATTTGTAGAACGGAAAGAAGAGTTCTTCGCTTTTCCGTTTCCTGTAATTTTCAAAAAAGTTTTTCCGGCTTCAATTTTGACTCCGCACCCGCGCATAGTTTCAACAAGGCTTTCAAGATGCTCCGGATTGCAGTTTGAGATCAAAAGTTCATCGGCCGCGAGCGCGCCCAAAATAAGAAAACTGCCCGCTTCAATCCTGTCCGGAATTGTTTTAT
>CAYGHQ010000010.1:0-24955 GCA_964349845.1 uncultured Candidatus Saccharibacteria bacterium | reverse complement strand
GAATTTCGTGCTTCGGATTTCGGATTTTTAATTAAAATATGGCATTCTTTGATTTCTTAAAAACCAAAAAGGATGAACCGGAAATCTCCGGTGTCTTGCCCGAGCAGATTTACGAATCTGCCGCTTTGGAGCTTCAAGACGTGATCGCTCCTTCGGCTTTAAAAGTATCCTCGCATTCATTGAATCTGGGAAACAAAATTGTCCGGACTTTTTTCGTGATTTCTTATCCAAGATTTCTTACTGAAGGCTGGTTTTCCCCCATTATCAATCTTGATAAAGTTTTTGACGTTTCCATTTTCGTTCACCCGATTGAAACGGCAAAAGTCCTCCGGCAATTCCAGAAAAAAGTAGCCGAAGTCCAAAGCCAGATAAGCATCAGGGAAGAGAAGGGGCTTGTTCGAGACCCCATGCTTGATACCGCTTATCAGGATTTGGAAAAACTGCGCGACGACTTGATGCAGGCGCAAGAGAAAATTTTTGATGTCGGCCTTTATCTTTCCATCTACGGGGAAAGCGAGGAAGAAATTGACAAAGTGGAATCGGAAGTAAAATCCCTTCTTGAGTCCAAGCTGATTTACCTGAAACCGGCTCTTTTCGAGCAGGAGCAGGGCTTCCGGAGCGTTATCCCCACGGAAAGCGACGAGCTTTTGGTCCACACAAAACTTAATTCCTCGCCATTATCCAGCCTTTTTCCCTTTATTTCTTTTGACCTAACCTCCGACAGAGGAATTCTTTACGGAATAAACAGGCATAATTCCAGCCTTGTTCTTTTTGACAGATTTTCTCTTGAGAATTACAATTCAATTACCTTCGCAAAATCCGGATCGGGAAAATCATATTCTGTTAAATTGGAAATCTTCCGAACTCTGATGTTTGACACAGAAGTTATTGTTATTGATCCGGAAAAAGAATATGAGTATTTAGCTGAAGCAACTGGAGGAAAATTCTTTAATATTTCTCTCAACTCTCCTCACCACATCAATCCTTTTGACCTGCCAATACCGAGAGAAGACGAATCGCCGGCAGATGTCTTGCGTTCAAATATCATCAACCTTGTTGGAATGTTCAGGCTTATGCTTGGAGGACTTACCCCCACTGAAGACGCCATTATTGACCGCGCCATTACCGAAACATACGCCTTGAAAGACATAACCCCGGATTCTGATTTTTCCGACGCCGTCCCCCCGCTAATGTCTGATTTTGAAACGGTGCTGGCTGGAATGGAAGGAGCGGAATCCTTAGTTGAAAGAGTTTCAAAATACACCAGAGGGACTTGGGCTGGATTCATAAATCGCCCGTCAAACGTGGATATAGAGAGCAAATTTATTGTTTTTTCTCTGCGGGACATGGAGGATGAGCTGAAGCCTGTGGCCATGTATATCGTCATGCACTATATATGGAACGCTGTCCGGAAGAATTTGCGCAAGCGCCTAATGGTTATAGACGAAGCGTGGTGGATGATGAAATCGGAAGATACGGCTTCGTTCCTCTTGGGCCTCGCCAAAAGAGGGAGGAAATATTATCTTGGGCTGGCAACCATCACTCAAGACGTGAATGATTTTTTGAAATCTCCGTATGGCGCGCCTATCATCACCAATTCCTCCATTCAGATGCTTTTGAAACAATCGCCGTCTTCCATGGACAAGCTCCAGCAGGTTTTCAATCTGACAGACGAAGAAAAATATCTGCTATTGGAGTCTGATGTGGGGGAGGGGATATTCTTTGTTGGACTCAAACATGTGGCCATAAAAATCATCGCCTCTTACACAGAAGATCAAATCATCACTTCAGATCCGTCACAACTTTTGTCTATCAAGAAAGCGAAAGAAGAGTTGGACACGCAACAATAAAAATCCGAAGCACGAAATTCGAAATCCGAAACAAATCCGAAATTCAAATATAAAAAATTCAAAACAAGGATTGTTTTTGTTTTGAATTTTGGATTTTCTTTATTTTCAGGCTTTGTTTCGAATTTCGTGCTTCGGATTTCGGATTTAAAAATTTTATGCCTCCCAAATCCCTAAAATACCCCAAAAAACTTCCTATTCCGGCACAAAAAACCGGAAGCGACATCTCCAACACCGAGTGGGGGCTTCTTATCGGCGCTACGGCAATGGTGGATTTAATACAGCTTATCCTTAACTTTTTTGCCGTCGGAGTTTTTATCAACCGCTTTTTAAACATACTCATGGGAATGTCTCTCGGTTTTTATTTCTGGGCAAGAGGGATGCCGTTCACCTCCAAAAAAGTCGCCGGAATGATCGGATCATTTGTCGGAGAGATGATACCAGTTATTGATTCTCTTCCTTTGTGGACAATGAATGTTGTTTACACGATGCTCTCGGATAAAATACCGATAGATTTGCCGGGGAGCGGAACGGCTGGAAAGAAATAATTTTCCACTTTTAAAGTTACCTGCGCAGTGGAAAATGTGGTAAAATACTTAAGAAATTAATCTAATTGATCTAAATTTCTAATTAACCTAATAAAGTTCCAAGCACTAAATCCTAATCGGGATTTGGAGTTTGGGATTTTATTAGAAATTAGGTTAATTAGGTCAATTAGAAATTATAATGTATAGGTTTCTCATCAAACTCTCAATAATCTCCGCTCTCTCTGTCCCGGGATTAATTTCCGCTCAACTTAACTTCTCCGCTCCCGACAATTTTTCCGTGGAAGTCCGGCCTCAAAATCCGGCGCCCGGCGAAAAAATTTCCCTTACGGCCGTAAGCTACTCCACGGATTTAAACAGGGCGGAAATAAGCTGGTTTTTGGGAAAAAACCTAGCTAGTTCCGGAAAAGGGAAAACAACATTTGAATTTTCCGCCGGAAAAGCGGGAAGCGTGTCGGAAGTTACTGTTTTCATAAAAACTGCCGAGGGAGGAACTATCACAAAAGATATTGTTATCCATCCGGCCGGAGTGGATCTCGTTTGGGAAGCCGATTCTTACACTCCGCCTTTTTACAGAGGCAAGGCTCTATACCCCTATCAAGGATTGGTAAAAGTTATCGCCATGCCTCAGATTGCCGGAGGGAACGGACTTCCGATAAATCCCAAAGAGCTCGTCTATACGTGGAAAAAAGACGGGGAAGGAACGAGCAACTCTTCCGGCTACGGGAAAAATATTTTCTATTTCAATGGAGGAGTGCCTCTTCGGGCATCAGCGGTTGAAGTAATAGTTTCCTCCCTTGATAAAAAATATTCGGCTTCCGCGGAAATTGAAATAAAGCCTCAATCTCCGTTCGTCGGCCTTTACGAAAACAACCCTCTTTACGGGCTTCTTTTGAATAAGGAAATCAGCCGGGGATTTAATTTAACCAACGAAGAGGTTAAGGTATCGGCTATTCCGTATTTCTTCGGGGTAAAAAGGAGAAAGTCTTTTGATTTGGAATACGCATGGAGCATGAACAACAAATCAGTGAGCGGACAGATGGAAAATGATGTTATCTTCAGGCAAAATAACGAGAACGGGGGGGAAACCGGAATATCCCTGGAAATCAGGAACAACGAGAAAATCTTTCAGTTTGCAAACGCCTTGATACCGGTTTACTTTAGCGGAGTGAGAGCGGAAAGCGCGGGAGCTTTTCCACAATAGGGTAAAAATCCAAATTTCAAAAAATCCTCCGCCCTGATTACAGGGCACCTCCTTTAAGAAAGGAGGATTTGAATCTCCCTTTCTTAAAGGGAGTACCCCGTCTTCGGGGGGAGGGATTTTATTTGACATTTGTTATTCGAATTTCGGATTTATAAAAAATATAATGAAAACTTTCGCTTCAAAAATAATCCTTGCTCTATATCTCGGTTTTGTAATATTCGCCTTCACATCTGCTTTCGCCACAGACTACACCCTCCTCGCCCCCATAGACACCATGGTAACCGTCACGATGTCCGACGCTTCGGGACAGGCAACCGGATTGGGCAACTATCTCGGCATGATTTGGAGGGTATCTCTGGGACTAGCGGGAGTTTTGGCTGTCCTTATGATTGTCTGGGGAGGATTTGATTACGTCTATAGCGACGCGATAGGAAAAAAGGTGGAAGGGAAGGAAAAAATACAAAACGCTCTTCTCGGCCTTGTTTTGGCTTTAGCCTCCTGGCTTATTCTCTACACGATAAATCCCAGTCTGGTTAACTGGAATTTGAATTTTGGGGAGAAATTAGTCGCCACAGAACAATTTGGCGGAAAAAATGAGTTAGTAAGCGCTATAACCAATGAAATTAGGGAGGCCAGAATGAATTATTATCAATCTTCTGGAGAAGCGAGGGATGCTTGGGAAGAAGTTGATTTAATGTATATGCAAATGGATAGCGAAGGAATTGATATGGACAGACTTTTAACCACTGAGGATAATCTTTTGGAAGATGAGGAATTAGAGCTAAAACAAGAATTTATGGGAAAATATAATACGGCTCAATTTCTACAAACAAATGCCGAAGCCCAGAGATTGGCCGATGTGGCATTAAAGGTAAAAACTTATTGGGCTACCAATTCAACTGTATCTGAAGCTAATAAATATTTGACTGGAAGTTTAAAAGCAATGAATCAGGAAGATTTAGAGAAAAATTTAGATAAAGCTTCTGGAGCTTTAAGAAATGGGGTGAGAGAGATACGCCAAGAAACTGAAACAAATATCGCAAAATTAAATATTCAAATTGATGACTTAAAAAAAATAGGCACCGAGGAAGCTCTTAGAAAGGCGGGTGAATTTGAAAAAGAAATTACCACAATACAAAGGGAGTCTGAACTTATAAGAAAGACTCTTCTTGATAAAGCAACCGAAATCGATGGTCCGGTTTACAAACCAGCCTTGATTAACCTTGATTAAACTGTAAGTTTAATATGAATAAAAAAATCACCACAATTTTGATAATTATAGCCGTTGCTTTGCTTCTTTTCGGCTTGGTTTATTTCTATTTCTATTACATGACTCCTGAAGAGGGCGGGGGAGCGAATTTCCCTAACGCCAACGTACCGAGCGGGACAGGGGGAGAGACGGGGATTTCCCCGTGGGAAACGGAGGATTTCACTTCTCCAGTGAATGTGGGAAAAGAAGGAATCACCTTAAGACAGATTACCAAAGATCCGGTTGCCGGAGGAATTATTTTTGATAAAAACGGAGCTGTTACGGTAAGATATGTTGATAGGGGAAAGGGATTTATTTACGAAACTCCGGCGGAAGAGGAAGGGGTTTTCCGCATTTCCAACAAGACTATACCAAAAATTGAGCAGGCTCTCTGGGGAGAGAAAGGAAATGAGGTAATTCTTCGCTATCTTAAAGATGACGAAACTATTGTAAGTTTCGCCGGAAATCTTAAAGGAGGGACTGCTTCGGGGACAGAAATGTCTTTGGATGGCATTTTCCTCCCGTCCAACATCAAAGAAATGGCTATGTCCCCAAGTAGCGGGAAAATTTTCTACCTTTCAAATTCCGGGGCCGGCTCGCAAAACAGTACAGGTATTACCGCAGGAATAGACGGCGCGAGAAAACTTCAAATATTTGATTCTCCAGTCCATGAATGGCTTGTTTCTTGGCCGGAAGAAAATGTTTTGGCTTTATCCACCAAGCCGTCATTAAGCGTCCCCGGCCTTTTATATTTTCTAAACGCTAAAACAGGCAGGATGAGTAAAATTTTAGGAGGAATTCCCGGCCTTACCGCTTTAGCCAGCCCCTCTCTTTCTCATGTTCTTTACTCGGAAAGCTCTAAAAACAGCCTAGCCTTAAAAGTATTTGACATCAAGGAAGCCAAGAGCAGGGAAGCGATAGTTAAGACACTGCCCGAGAAATGCGTTTGGAGCAAAAAAGATTCGGAAATTGCCTATTGCGGAGTGCCGGATGTTATTCTTGACGGCAATTATCCCGATTCTTGGTATCAAGGCTTTGTTTCTTTTTCCGATAATATTTGGAAAGTGAAAGCTGTGTCAGGACTGGCAACGGTGGTAGCCGATCTTCCGGGTTACGGAGCAGATATTGACCTCATTAACCCCATTCTTTCCCCAGACGAAGATTATCTCTTGTTCCAAAACAAAAAAGATTTAACTCTCTGGATTCTAAAAATTAAATAACTTTTAGGATTTACGCAGTTTTGTGAATTTTAGCGTTTCCCCCGTCTGTCATTCCCGCGAAGGCGGGAATCCAGTGCATTATTACAATATCCTAAATTCCCGCCTTCGTGGGAATGACACCAAATGAGTAAGTCCTAAAAAGGATAAGATAGTTTTTATGGAAGAAAATTCCAACAATTTATCTGAGGCTGGCAAAAAGAAATTGGTTTATTTTTTTATGGGATTGGATTTTCGGTTTTAGTAAATCTTTGGGTATGGATTTTTCTTCAGTTTTATATCTTACAGGAAGCATACTTCTCTACTATTGTTTAGGTAAGATATTAACTCGTATCGGAGATAAGAGAAAAATAAAACTTATATGTCTTGGCATTTTGATTTTATATACAGTTACTATTTCAATTATTTATCTCTCTAACTATAAAAGCTATTGCTCATATTAATTTCCAAACTAAAAACCAACAATCAAAGGATTGTTGGTTTTTTAAAAGACCATTTACTTAAAACTTCAAAGCTCGTAAATCAAAAAATACCGAGACAGGGCAATCATCCAAACGTTCTCTTAATGTTACCCCCTTAATAACCATTTCACAGGTAATATGCGATTTTTCTTCAGGTTCTTCCCCTAATTGAAGGGGTGCTAGGGGAGTTAGGGTTATTTTACAAATTCTTGCAACGATTATTTCGGCAATAAGATTAAGTTCCCCCCAAATAAAATCAATCATTTTCCCCTCTCCTTGAAAAATATTCCTCATGGATTCAAAATCCATTTGTATTTTTTGGTTATCAAGTATTTTTTGACCAAAAGCTTCTGGAAATTCAATCCTATAAGACTCACAACTCTCTTCGGTTTTTTTATCTATGTTCTGTAATATTATAGAACAGGATATTATTTGATCTGTGGTATATTCACACTCAAGATCTACATATGTTGTTTTTCTTAACCTGCTTCCAATTACCAGAATTCTTGAATTGGGTATCGTGATCATTATTCTTTCCAGTTTAACAGATATCAAGCGCCTTGACGGTTTGGCCAATATTCTTTTGGCAATGTGCTAAACTTACAATATAATAAGTTAAGGCGGTAAAATTGTCAATATCTTTGAATTACGAAACTCGGAATTTTAGTGTTTTTGTCATTCCCGCGAAGGCGGGAATCCAGAATTAGGTAACAAAACCCTAGATTCCCGCCTTCGCGGGAATGACAATTTCGGGAGTTTCGTAATTCAAAGTCAATATGGTTGTTTTCCAAACAAAAACCTCTCGTATGGTGATACGAAAGGTTTTTGTTTTTTAAATTGCCACATATTTAATCACCACATGCCTCCCTTCTCCCTCGCCTTTTGATTCCGTCTTTATATCAGGCTCTTTTTCAAGAAAAGAGTGGACAAGCATTCTCTCATAGGAGGACATTGGCTCAAGCTCAATGTCTATTTTAAAAGAACGCGCCCGATCGCTCATTATTTTCGCCTTATTTTTCAAATCTTCACCCGCTCTTTCGCGATAATTATTTACATCAACAAAAAACTTCAAAGGCTCTTCATTAGGGGTATTCTTTTGGGTAATTTTCCTAATTACATGATTTAGAGCCAAAAGATTGGCCCCCCGATTTCCTATAAGCGCGCCGGAATCCTCGCTTTTGATTAAAAATTGAATATTATCGGAGTTGTTGGTTTTTACCTCTATCTCTTGAAATCTTACGCTCATTTTCCCCAAAATCTCCTCTATAATCTTTTTGATAGCGTTGTTATCCATAACAACACCATACTAAACATTTTTCTTCTCTTCCGCAATCTTTCGGCGGATGTAAATCTCTTGGATAATAGTGAAGGAATTGCTGGCAGACCAATATAAAGCCACCGCCCCCTGCATCCCGTAAGCGATAAAAGTTATCATAACCGGCAAAATATACCTCATTTGGACATTCATGCTTCTGGCTAAATCGTCCTTAAAAGACGGCTTATCGCTGTTTCTAGGCGGAAGAGCCGGCATACTGAACTTAACTTGGAAATATTGAGTAACTCCGGCAAGAAGGGCTAAAAACAAACTTCTTGAACCGATATCTATAAAACCAAGAAATTCCATACTGATATTTTCCGGCGCTTTAATGAAAGAATAGAGGAGAGAAGGATTGATCTCCGGCAAGCCCCCGCTGTAAAAAATATAAAAAAGAGAAAGGATTATCGGAATCTGGATAAAAACAAAAAGAATTCCGGAAAAAGGATTGATTTTTTTCTCTCTGTAAAAATCCATAACAGCCCGCGCCTGTTTTTCCCTTTCGTTTTTGTATTTCTCTTTAATTGCGTTGAGTTCCGGCTCAAAAGATTTCATTTCTATCTGGGTCCGGGTAGCTTTCTTGGAAAGAGGGAAGAGAACAAGCCTTACGATAAAAGTAAGGATTATGAGAGCGATACCGACATCCGCCCAAGGGATAACGTCCAGAATAAAAATGAGGGCATTATAGAGAGGGGTATAGACTGTGAGTTTAAAAAAGGCGATCACGGGTTTATTTTAACATAATGCGGCACTAATTTACGAATTCGCGCGAATGACATGAATAAAATCCCTCCCTTGATTACAAGGACTCCCTTTAGAAAAGGGGGAATATTCGTGCCATTCGCATGAATTAGCGTATTAGTGTCGCATTTTTCTAAAAAAATTATCCAATTTTTGCTTCTTTTAACAAAGAAATCACCTCTTCTTTAAGATTAGCGTAGGAAAGATCTAGAGAAGTTTTTTTAGGATAAAAAACAGCTAAAAAACCCTGTTTTTCTATTTTTCTTTCCCGAATAACACTAAATATCCTCCTTTTTAAAAGATTTCTTTCTGCCGCCTTTCCGGACACCTTCTTTGACACAACAACGGCAAATTTTCCAGCGGTTTCCTTATTCGGAGCAACCGCAAGAGAAATGTTTGGAGAAAAAAAACGGCGAACCTTTCCAGAAAAAGCTTTAAAATCAGCCGTTTTTAGCCGTTTTGATTTGGGAAGCATGTTGGGGAAGTCAGTAGTTAGTAGATAGTAGTAAGTAGGGAAAAATCAAAAACCCTCCGGGTTTTTGATTTTTGTTTTTCTACTAACTACTACCTACTGACTACTGACTGTTAGTTTCCTTCTTCCTTTCTGCCGTCTTCTCTTAATAGTATTTTTTCCGCCTTTTGTTCGCTGGCGGACAAGAAAACCGTGCGTTGTTGCCCTCTTTCTTTTTTTTGGTTTGTAGGTGAATGACATATTAAGATAGCTTACAATTTTATCGTAAAAAAATCAAATGTTGTCTTTTATTATTCATCCCAAGATATACTTTTCCTAATTTCCAATATCCAATTTCTAATTTCCAACAAAAACTCAGAAATTCCAAAAAGGATTGGGTATTTCATTAGAAATTGGAAATTGGAAATTCTTTACTATCCCCATCTTATCCCCAAGTTGTGAACAAAAAGAAGTTTCCGGCAAGTTTTACTAAAAACTTTTGGGTATATAATTACTCTTATGTTGATGAGGGTGAATTAATTTTTTATTTTAAATGCAAGAAGAAGCAAAAAAACTTTGGGATGGGGTATTGATAGAAATGGAGCTTGCCGTCTCAAAAGCCAATTTTACCACATGGTTTAAAAACACTTCAATTTTAAAAATTGAAAATGGAGTGGTTTCCTTATCCGTACCGAATGAATTTGTTAAAGAATGGCTCTTAACCAAATATCACAAAACTATTTTAAAGATTTTAAGAAATCTTAATGAAAACATCCGATCTGTTGAATATGCGGTATCTAAAGAAGAAATAAAGAAAAAAGAGGCTTCAATCGCCAAGCAGATGGTTCCCGAAACCCCCATTCTTCCTTTAGAAGAATGTTACGTGGATAAAGAGAGTAATTTAAATCCCCGCTACACATTTGAAAATTTTGTTGTCGGGCCTTTTAATGAGCTTGCCTACGCGGCAGCTTCGGCAGTTATTAAAAATCCCGGAAGAGTTTACAATCCTTTGTATATTTATGGAAATACGGGAAGGGGAAAGACTCATCTTATTCAGGCGATTGGAAACGAACTCAGATCCCACAACCGGAACCTGAAGATTATTTACGTAACATCCGAAAAATTTACCATTGACTACACGAATTCAGTCCAAGCTAATAAGATAAATTCTTTCAAAGAAAGGTATAGAAAGTATGATATTTTGATTATGGATGATATCCAATTCCTATCCACCAAAGAGAAAACTCAGGAGGAACTTTTCCATCTTTTCAATATCATGCACGATGGAAACAAACAAATTATTTTCTCCTCGGACAAGCACCCGAATTTCATGCCTAACCTGGAAGATAGATTGAAATCCAGATTTTCCGCCGGAATGATCTTAGATATTCCGGCTCCTGACAGCGAATCAAGAGCTGCCATCCTTAAAGCCAAAGCTGGCGCCAACAATTTCAACCTGCCTTGGGAGATAACAAGTTATCTTTCGGAGAATATTGACGGAAATATCCGGGAGCTTGAGGGGATTTTAAATCTTATAATATGCCAGACGCAAGTTAAAGGGAAAGATTTAAGCCTTCAGGAGGTAAAAAATATAATTAAAAATAACGAAAAGCCTAAAAAGGCTATTTCAATTAAAGATATTATAAAAGTCGTGGCTGATTTTTATAGCCTTGAAGAAGGCGTTATTTACGAAAAAACCAGGCGGAAAGAAGTTGTTAAACCCCGCCAACTCACTATGTATTTATTAAGAGAGGATTATAATATTTCCTACCCTTTAATCGGCCAAAAATTGGGCGGGCGCGATCACACCACAGTTATGCACTCTTGCGAAAAAATTAAAAACGAACTTAAAGAAAACAGCATTCTCCTTCAGGAATTAAATCAAATAAGAGCATTGATTTAAAAGAAGAAAAAATGTGGATGAGAATGTGGATAAAGAAAAAATAAGTTGTGTATAAAAAGTTTATTATTTTTTAAATTTAAATTTTTTAATTTTTATTAAAATTTTTTTCCTGATAATCCACTGTTAAAATTTAAAATAAAGATTAAAAAATCCTTTCAATTTAGAAGTTTTTGAATTTATCCCCATATCCACAGCCTTAATATTATAAGTTTTTTATTTAAATAAAATATATGAATCCTGCAGTGAAATTTTAAATACAGTGTTCATAACCTATAAAATTATTAGCTTAATTTAAAATTTTAAATTTACTACCTTAGTGGGGATTTAAAATTCTACTACAAAATGAAGATAGAGTGTGTAAAAGATAAACTTGAAAACGCGGTAAAACAAGCGGAAAAAATTACCGGGAAGAATTTAACCCTTCCGGTTCTTTCGTGTATTCTCCTTCAGGCGAAAGATAATTATCTAATTATTAAATCTACTAATCTTGATTTGGGGATAGAAATAAAACTTCCAGTTAAGGTGGAAAAAGAAGGCGTTATAGCGGCGCCAGGGACTGTTTTAAGTTCTTTTGTGTCCAACCTTCAAGCTGATAAAAATATTAAATTGGAAGTTATTGATGGAAATTTATATATTTCCACTTTAAAAAATAAAACAACCATAAAAACTCTTCCTTCTGAGGATTTTCCCACTATTCCCATCCTTCCTAAGGATAAAATTTTTCTTATCAATATTTCCGATTTTATAAACGGCTTGAAATCCGTGTGGTATAGCTCTTCTATTTCTAGTATAAAACCGGAACTTGGGAGCGTTTTTATTTACTTTGAAGATGAAAATATGGTTTTTGTCGCCACAGACTCGTTTCGCCTGGCGGAAAAAAGAATGAAGGTGAAGAAAAATAAAGAATGGAACGGCGTACTTATTCCTTTTAAGAATATTTCGGAAATAATCAGGATTTTTGACGGCCAAAAAGGGGAAATGGAAATCAGTATGACCAAAAACCAAATCTCTTTCTCTTTTGAGGGGATTTATCTTACTTCAAGGGTAATTGACGGGACGTTTCCGGATTATAAACAAATTATCCCCAAAGAATTCAAAACAGAAGCGGTTATTTTAAAACAGGATCTTTTAAATGCCCTCCGTTTATCTAATGTTTTTAGCGATAAATTCAATCAAGTGAACGTTAAGGTGAGGAAGGGAGATAAATCATTTGAGATTAAAACAAAAAATGCCGATGTGGGGGAGAATATGGATAAAATGGACGCGGTTATAGAGGGAGATGATGTGGATATGAATTTTAATTTCAAATACATAATTGACTGCATGCAATCAATTCCCTCCGACAGTATCGCTATATCCTTCAATGGGCCGAGCAAACCGATGGTTATCCGCGGTGTTTCCGATAAAAGTTTTACGTATTTAGTGATGCCGATGAATAGATAGTCGTTCGGTTATTGGGAAAATAAAGGAAAAGTTCGGATAGTTTGGTATTTTTTGGAGCACGGATATTTTTTTGCTAAAAAATTCCTCGTGCTCGCCTCGGCCAGGCTCGCAAGTCTCCAAAAAATACCAAACTATCCTCCTTTAAGGTTATTTTCCCATAACCTCACTTTGTTGAGTTGTTGAAAGATGCTTAATCAAATTTCGCTATATTTTAATAAGTTCCAAAATATTGGAGCGGATGAGATTCTTATAAAAAAAAGCGCCAAAGACGCCATTTTTCAAATTTTAGGAGAAGAGTTGGAGTCTAAAAACATTTCTTGGAAAAACGGCGAACTTAAAATCCAAGGAAACCCCGCTTTAAAAAGCGAAATCCGGATAAACGAATCAAAAATAAAAGATTTTATTGAATCCTCCATCGGCCGGAAACCCAAAAAAATAAGTTAGTTTCTCAAAACTGTAACTTATCAGCAGTCGGTGTTATTATTAACAATAAAGATATGGATAAAAAAATAAAAAATAAACAAGAAAATACTGAATGGTTAATAAGAAGGTTAAGAAAGGAAGCTAATGAGGATATGGAGTGTTATACCAAATCTTTATCAGAAAATATCCAAAAAATAATTGAAACTTACTGGAATTTAAAAGAAAAATCGGAAAAAACAGCAATTCAATAACAGTTCAGGTTATTGGCACAACTTCCACCCAACCAACTATTACAGTTCTCTCGCCGAATGGGGGAGAAACATATAAGTACGGGGGAGCAATAGATGTGCGATGGAATATGAATTATAATCAAAATTCAAACTCCGTAAAAATTTATGTTGTTGACTCACAGTCTGTTAGCACTCTTATGTATTCAAATCTGAAGGGGTTAGCAGGTGCTAATTCTGCCTCCATTAGCACTCTTCCACTCGGAGGTCAGTACAAAGTGAAAATTTGTGATGTTAATATCTGTGACTTGAGCGATTCTTACTTCACCATTACTTCAGGAACTTCTTCTGTTCAGCCTTCCATTACCGTTCTCTCGTCAAATGGGGGAGAAAGTTATAGGTAGAGGGATGTTGTTCCTATGCGATGGCAATCGCAAGGGATATCATCAAGGGACACATTAGTGTTTGATATACTAGGATCTGATAAAAAATCCATTCGCATTCTTGATAATGGGTTAAATACTGGAACCGGCTCTATTTCAAGCGGAAACACTTCAAGTCTTGCTCCTTGCCAGTATTATTTGCGTTTAAGAGGTGTCAATAATATGGTTACCGGCGCGACAATAGTTGATATAAGTGATAATCCTTTCACTATAACAGAATCTGTTTCTCGTTAGATGACCACTTCTCCCCTTATTTCTCGCGAGGAACAGATTCAAAATATTGCTACTGCCCTGAAGGCTCTCCAAAATCTTCTTAAAGAGGTCAGATAAAAGTAAAAAAATGCCCCCACAAGTGGGGGCATTTTTTACCGATAAATTTTTGTAGTTTGACCTAACCATATTCTTGTTTCTTAACAGTCTGTTTATATTGCTGAAATACTGTAAGTATGAAATGATGAAATCATGACTAAAGTAATCAATATAAATAATCGTGGCACCCTTACTCTACCTAAGGAATTACGGGAGCGTTTGGGTATCAAGGGAGAGGGCAGAGTTGTGGCGGAAGAAACGGAAGGAGGAATACTTCTTCGTCCCGGAGCTACTTTTCCGATTGAAATTTATACAGAGGAAAGATTGGCAGAGTTTAAAAATAATAACGAAGACGCGCTTAAAAATTATCAACTGAACTCGTAGTGAATTTTGATTAAAAAATGAGGGTTTTTCTTGATGCCAATATTCTTTTTTCCGGCGCTCTGCCTAAAAGCCGAATGGGAACTTTTTTAAAAGCGCTTTTTAAACATGAAGAGTGTTTGACTAATGTCTACGCCATAGAAGGAGCTCGCCGCAATCTTGAAATTAAATTTCCCAAGACACTTTCAGTTTTGGATTCCTTGGTTAAGAATTGTAAAATTATTCCTTCTGTTGTCTCCGATTTGGAAATTGATTTAAAATTGAAGGATATCCCTATTCTTGGCGGAGCTATTGCCGGAAACGCCACCCATCTTCTTACCGGAGACAAGAGAGACTCTGGTGTTTTCTTTGGCAAGACTATTCGGGGGGTTAAAATTGTTTCGCCCAAAATGCTTGCTGATGAATTAGTTCAGTGTGGTGTTATCTAGCGAATCACCTTACCAAAATCCCCTAAATAGGCAAAATTGGGGGATTTGGAGATTTTTTCTTTTTCTCTTTATGGTTTTTTTAAGTTAAAATTATCTCAATGTTTCGTAAACAGCTTGTTTTTCATGTTACTTCGGAGCTTTCCAAAGATACTCCCGAAGATCGGATTAGAAACGATCTTCTTAAAGATGGTTGGAGCGAGAAAGACATCCAGGAGGCTTTTTTCTACAGCATGTTTCCGGAAAAACTCCGGCATTTTTCTTTGAGCCGGTTTTTTAGAAGCGAAATGCCTCGCGCTTTGGCAATTCCCATCGCTCTAATTTTTCTCATAAGTTTTGCTGTTTTTTCTTTTTATTTTCGCAATAAGGTTTACAGCTATACTATATTTATTCCAACTGCTTCCGAAGAAGAAAAAATTGAATGGAAGTATGGAGATGAGCCGGCTCTTTCCAACCCGGATTTTTTCAAGAAAGTTAAAAATCAGTTTATTTCCGAGAAAGCGAATTTTATTGAAGCCGATCTTTCAGCGATGCTTATCCGCGCTTATAAAAGCGGAGAACGGGTTTTGGAAGTCCCTATAAAAACAAAAGGCAGGGAAGGGTCATGGTGGGAAACTCCGGCCGGTCTTTATAAAATTGAAAGGAAAGAAAAAACGCATTTCTCCGGAATGGGACATGTGTATCAGCCATGGAGTATGGCTTTTCAGGGCAATTTCTATATTCACGGCTGGCCGTATTATCCGGACAGGACTCCTGTTTCTTCGCAATATTCCGGCGGATGCGTCCGTCTTTTGGATGAGGATGCCAAAAAGCTCTATGATGAAGCGGAAATCGGAATGCCTGTTTTGGTTTTTAAGCAGGATTTCGCCCCAGATGGCTTTGTTTACAAAAAAAGCGAGCCGGAATTATTGGCTAAAGAATATCTTGTCGCGGATTTGAAAAACAATTTTGTTTTTCTTAAAAAAGATTCTTCGGAAAAACTGCCCATAGCTTCAATCGTAAAACTTGTTACCGCTTTGGTAACGACGGAATACATAAATTTAGACAATGTTGTTATGGTTCCAAAAGAAGCGGTTGTTTTTACGTCCAAACCTCGGCTAAAAGAGGGGATGGAAATAAGCATTTATCAACTTCTTTTTCCATTGCTTCTTGAGTCTTCAAACGAATCCGCGGAAGCGATTGCCCAATCTTTCGGTAGAGAAAATTTCATCAAAAAGATGAATGAAAAGGCTCTTTCCATGGGCATGATAAATACCCATTTTACCGATCCATCCGGTTCCTCGGAAGAAAACATCTCCACTCCCGAAGATTTATTTATGTTGGCCAAATATATTTATAACAATCGGAGTTTTATCTGGAACATTACTTCCGGAAAAATAAAAAATAGCGCTTACGGGGAAACGATATGGAGCAATCTCTCAAATTTGAACGATTTAAATGATAATCCGTATTTCTTCGGCGCCAAGGTCGGCAAAACTTCCGTAGCTTTGGAAACCGGACTTTTTGTTTTTGAAGTTCCCGTTGGGAATGTCAAACGTCCTGTCGCTGTGATTATTCTTGGTTCTCCGGATAGAAAATCAGACACCTCGGCGGTTCTTGATTACCTCAAATCTAATTTTGAAAAATAGAAAACGTCCGCAAGGACGTGTTTTTGCGCAGACATATACATTTATAGTGTGGTATAATTCTTTTGTGAAATTACCTAAAATTATCTTGTTTTCTACGGCCGGTGTTGTCATGATATCTTTGGTTTATTTTATTTTATTCGCTTATAGCGAGTCTTTGAAAATTAGAGTGACACTTATTGATAGCGGACCTAATATTCAGTTCGATCAGATCCAACCTTCAATCCAAATAACAGAAATGATTTCATGTCAGCCTGCGGATTATGCTACCCGTTACCCTGCTTACGCGGAGGATAATTCTAAAAGAGCCTTGTGTTTAACCGGTTATGTGGAGGCGTCAGCGCTTATAGAGATAATTGCCGACCTTGAACAAAGTATTGCCGATGTCAATCTTCGGTTGGCCTCGCTTGCTAAAACAAAAAACTATCTTAGTAAATTTTCTGCGGCAAATCTGAACGGTCTATCTTTGGTTGCTATTCCCGCCGGCGTTGATGCAACCAAACAATATCCGACTGCCAATAACATTTCTATAATGTGTTTAAAAGACGGAGGCGATATAATTGAGTCCGCCGCTGCGGTTGGAAATGCCACAGTTATCACGAATAAGATTTTTGAAAGTTTGCCGGCAATCGCCTTCCAAAAAATGCAGGAAGCGCGCGATAATGCGAATAAAATGCTGAATTTGCTTAAAACTTTTAAAGCGCCTACTGTCGGAAAAGTTCTAACTGGTTTTTTCAGCAAGTCGGCTTCTGCAGAAATAGACGCCAATATCGCAATAGTCGGCCAATCATTGGCGCTCGCTTTAGCCAATCAGAAAATCGCTTCGGATTATTTTATTGCTGTAACAATGGATGATTTGCAGACTAATTATAAGGGCTTATTCAACAGCAATAAATACATTGCTACGACTTTTAACTGGCATTATGATTTGGATAGAAAAGGGAACCCGATAATTAAAAGAACAACAGAAAAAACAGCGAAATTAACGACGCATATGTTAGAAACTATAGATAAATATATTTCTCGCGACAAGATTCCAATAGAAACAACTCTTATGGATATTACTTTTGCTGATATCCAATATACCGGCAAAATGCCAGAAGCCGATTTATACCGCGAATTTCAAAATGCTATTGTCGCAAGCATTACTCGTTACAGCAATCTTTTGGTTGGCTATCAAACTGCGCGGAATAAGGTTAAAGCGGATTTGGATAAAATTATCGCGAATAATTACAATTGCCAGTGAAATTTATGAACATAATAATGGGGGAATAATTAAAATATTAAAGGCGTTCCTTTGGGGAACGCCTGTGAGAGAACTTGTTCATTTGTGATGGAGTTTTTGTTTCCAACGCAATATGAAAAAAGTTGAAATAATGAAGCAACCTGCCAGCAAAGATGCCAAAATTATCTTTGCTATCCAGACATTGCGAACGAGCTCGTTTAAATCGTCAGGAATAATCATTTTTTTCCTTTCTATAAAGAAGTATACGCTAATCCATAATAATTGTCAAGCTAAATGCGGATATTGTAAATATGAACAAAATTTATCCCAAAAGAACAAGGAAAAATATGATTTTGCGGGTGGCTACAGGCGTAATTTTAACGCTTGGAATAATATACATCGTCAATACGCCGAAAGCAAACGCTCTATCAATCCCAACGCCGACATTAATGATGTTATTTGAGCCCGATGCTATGCCTGACTGGCTCTCTATACCGACTGACCCATCAACTGCACCAATTATTACAAATTTGTCAGCTATTCCAACAAGCCCGACAACTCTGCGTGTTTCCTGGAAAACCGACGCGCCTTCGGATTCCACTGTTCTTTACGCGACTATTGATCAATATAACGCGCAAAACGCGGCTAGTCGCTACCCTTTGCCCAATGTGGTTGGCGATTCAGCCTATACAACCGATCATAATATTGTTTTAACAAACCTTGCCTCTGACAAAACTTATTATTACGAAGTCCGTTCAAGCCAGTATAAAATTCTGGAAACAGTTTCATCTGTCAAATCATTTATTGTTTCGGCGTCTACTCCAACACAATATTGCTCCAGCCAGTCAGAATTTTTTACGGGAATTCAATATGAGAATGGCCAACCGTGGGTGGAAATAATTGTTGATCCCGCCTTTGAAGCAAAAATGAAAAAAGAGAGAAAAACACCTTCTCTACTTCCTGTTACTCCCGTCTATGATCTTGTAGTCAGAATCAAACCGACATTCAATCACTATTGCATCCCGGGCTGGATTGATAGAAATCCACAGGCGGTATATGCGGAAGATTTGCCCGGAAGCGCGCCTGTTACAGGGGTGATTGCAGTTGGGGAGAAGAACGAAGCGATTACAATCACAACCGAATTTAGTCGCGTAGCGGAAAAAGACAAAGGAAGTTTTGTTTACGAATGGAAAATAAAAGGATGGCCGGATGGCATTGGCGCGACTGCCGAACTGACAGATCTTCTTATTGAAGCCATAGGCGAAAACAAACCTGTTAACCTTCTTCTTCAATTCAACGCTTCTCATGGAGAAGTGAAAGAAAAAATTTCGTTTTCTTTTTCACTGTGCGCTCCTATCTGGGGGAGTGGAGAACATAAAATTGTAGGAATGTATGGCAAAGGAAGTGCCGTGCCTTCGGCGAGAGTTGATCATTTTGACGCGATTCGGACGGACGGATTTGTGGCTACAGAACCGTACAAAAAATACCAATCTTATTTTTCATACCTCGTTGACCTCAAGGACAGGGTGATTGAAAGTTTTGATCCTACCGCGTTAATGAGACTTGCTAGAAAAATGGGCGATCCAAAATTAACCCCCATACCTTATACCAAATCCATACATAATAAAGCAATTCTGGATGTTATAGGAAATTCAACATGTGGCAATGACGGGATCCTGCTTCTTACTACCCCGGCGTTTAAAGTGGGATTTGGAGGAGGATTTTCAGCCGGGATTGCTTTGGCTAACCATTCTACGCAACAAGCCGCAGTGATTGGGGTTGGGAACCCCTCATGGGTGTATGTCCATGAACTCTCCCACACATTTGCTGGACTTAACGACGAATACATTTACGATTTTTTTCCCAACGGCTCGGATTTTCAGCTTTCTTGGACTAATTGTTCTCGCAATCCCCCGAAAGACTATAGTTATAAAGATAATTTATATGGTTCTACTAAACAATTAGGTTGTTCATTTGAAGCGGGATTTGTTGTGAATGAGGATAAAATAGGAGCAAGCAAAAAACTTCCTTACTATCGTCCCTCTGACGATAGTCTTATGAATAAGGGTAATTTGCCTCTCAATATAGTTTCCTGCGGGTATGTTATAAGAGCGATCAAAGGAGGAGACGCGCATTCATATTTTCCAGAGTGTCAGTCGCTCCCGGGAATAATCAAAGAAGGCGCTGGAGGAAATCCAATAAGCTTTGTGTTTAATTATCTTTTGTCTGCTGTAAAACTTGCTCAGGCGTTTCCGGAAATCCCAGAAAATGGCGATCAGACCGAAAATGTTTCAGCTAGCCCGGCTTTGATTGTGGAAAGTTTTGATCCGAATGACAGATGGGGGGAGTTGTATGCTATCTCTGGCGAGGAAGACGGTTCGGATGGAGATCCTAATTTAGGTTTAACCAAAATCACCCTTTCTGTCTCAAAATCCTATTACGGAAGAATAGCAAGCGATGACGGCAACATTGACTGCGGATCTGTTTGCGAGATGGAGGTAACTCCGGGGCAATCTGTCACTCTTAACGCCCTGCCTGTATCAAATTCCACATTTGCAGGCTGGAGAGGGGGAAGTTGCTCAGGGACAGGTCCTTGCAGAATTTCCCCAACTGAAGATGTTACCGTATCAGCTCGTTATAGAATGACGTTTAGACAGGCGAATAATCCGTCGGATGGAGGTTTGCCAGACAGCGAATCAAACAATTCTGGAGAAACCATGAGACCTTCCGATTCTTATCTTGTCAGTCTTTTTATATCTGTTCAATCTTGGCTTAATTCTCTTGTTGCAATCTTGATATCGCTAGCTCTAATTGTTCTTTTATGGGGTATTATCCTTTTCATCAAAAAAGGAGACAATCTGGAAGAAAGAAGGAATGGGAGAAATTTCATAATATTCGGAATAATCGGAATTTTTGTAATGTTGTCTATTTGGGGAATCGCAGGGCTTCTTGGAAATACTTTCGGGGTTCCTCAAGGTGGAACCATAAAAACCCCTTCAGTGGATTTGAATTAAAAACCCCAACAAATTTGTTAGGGTTTTTTGTGATAGCGAAAGATGATTTTTTATGGAGTAATGCTGAAGCTTACTGTTTTCTCTCCGCGATTGTAGGCGGAGTCGTAAACAACCACTTTAAGCTCGTTTTCCGAATCTATATTTTCAATTTCGCTCGGGGTGAAGGTGAAATTAAAAGGATATTTCTCGGATGATCCGACAAAAGCGTTGTTAATGAAGAAATCCGCTTTTTTAATTGGGAATTTCCCAACCGCGGTAGCCGAAATAACAATTCTCTCATTCTTTGGATAATTAATGCCGGAAAGAGGGTGAAGAATGGAAATTTGAGGAGAGGAATCCGGAGTATGAATGTTATCATTTGAAGCTGGAATTATTGAAATATCCTGATCCGTCATTCCGTTTGCCAGAGCCCAGTTTCGCACGGGGTGCTCCCAAAGCCTGAATTGGAAATCGGATTCGGGGTTTATGGGCGGGGGGCCAGTCGGATTATTTTTATCCACCCAATAAAGGATGGAATGAACCTGTCTTATCACTCTTTGTTCTTTTGTTTCTACCGGAGTCATTTCAGTGGCTAATCCTCCGGAAATTTTATCCACAAAATAAGCATTGTTTCCTTGCCAAAATCCGGCCAAGACGGGTTTTATGGAAGCTTTGTCGGGATATTCCGGTTTTTTGAAATCTTCTTTGGGCAAGGTTTTAAGCGCTTCATTCATAAATTCATTCCATAAAGGGGCGACTATGAAAGCCGCCACCTTTTTTTCCATAGGGGTGTTGTCCGTGTTTCCGACCCATGCCCCGACGGCGATATTTGGAGTATATCCCAATATCCAAGCGTCTTTGTAGTCGTTAGTTGTTCCTGTTTTTACCGCCACATCTCTGCCGGGGAAATAGAGAGGGGAGTTTTCTCCGAAAGCCGGCGTTCGGGCTTTATTGTCGGAAAGAATATCAGTAATTTTAGAAGCCGTCTGATCATCCATAACCTGTTTGGGGGAGGGGATGAATCCTTCAATAACTTTTCCGTTTCTGTCCTCAATTCTTAATATCCCGGTGTATGGATTTCTTATCCCGTTGCTGGCAAAGACGCCGTAAGCGCTCGTGAGTTCTAGAGGAGACACTTCTCCGCCTCCAAGAACGAGGGTAAGGCCGTACTCATTAGCATCTCCCAAACCTTCAATTCCCATATCTCTGGCTGTGCGCAGGGATTCTTTGATTCCGGCAAGATAAAGAACTTTAATGGCTGGGACGTTTATTGACTGGGCTAAAGCATCGCGAAAACTTACGGGGCCCCTGTACTGATTGTCGTAATTTTGGGGCATGTAACAAACTTTTTCGTTTCCGGGGATAATGGGCGTTCCGTCGGGATTGCACTCTGTGGAAAATTCCGTCGGCAGATCAAAAACCACGGTGTCCGGGGTGTAGCCTTTTGAGAGAGCCGTAGCGTAAACAATAGGCTTCATGGCTGATCCCGGCTGGCGATGGGCGATTGCCACGTTGAAGTTTCCATCAATTTCTTTATTGAAGTAATCTGCCGATCCTACCATGGTGATAATTTGGCCGGTCTTGGGGTCAATAGCTACCAAAGACGCATTGTTAGCGTTGAAATTTACCTTATTCAGAGCGGCGCGCTTTTTAACTATTTCTTCCGCTTTTTGCTGGAGCTCGTAATTCAAAGTGGTAACCACTTTAAATCCGTTTTCTTCCACCGCCCTCTCCCCGTATTTCTTCTCAAGATATTGTTTTATATAAATAACAAAATGAGGGGCTTTAATGCCGATATTTTCCTCCTCTTTCCAAACCACTTTTTCCTCCAAGGCCTTGCTATAAGTTTCCTGATCTATAAAATTATTTTGGAGCATTTTCTGCAAAACAAGGTTTTTTCTATTCTCCAGACGTTCTTTATTGTTTCCATAAGGAGAATAATACGTGGGAGCGTTTGGTATGGAGGCCAAATAAGCGGCTTCCGCTACTCCTACTTCCGAAGCCTTCTTTCCAAAGAAGGCTTGGCTTGCTTCTTCAATGCCGTAAATAGTCCCTCCATAAGGAGATTCGTTCAGGTAGATCGCCAAAATTGATTCTTTATCCATAACCTTCTCAAGTTTAAGAGCCAATACCCACTCCTTAAGCTTTCGGGTAATAGTTTTATCCTGAGTAAGAATGGAATTTTTAACTACTTGCTGGGTGATGGTTGACCCGCCTTGGCTGTAAGATCCGGAAACAAGGTTTGCCACTACAGCGCGGAGAAAAGAGGTTATTTTTATTCCCGGATGATTGTAAAAGTCGCCGTCTTCAATGGCAATAGTGGCCTTTTTGATATTATTGGAAATCTCGGCTGGGGTTACCACCGTTCTTTTTACCCCCTCAAAAACATCGTAAAGAAGAATTGTTTCTGTCCGGTCATATATTTTGGTGGCCTGGCTGACTTTTCTCTGTTCAAAAGAGGCCATATCGGGAATTTTAAACGTGGAGATCCAGACTAAAAATGTCCCCGTAAGGAATATGAGCAGGGCGAAACCGAGAAGGACCGTTTCTTTGGCTTTTTGCGCTCCAAAACGCTTTATTGCTTCTTTTTTTAACTTTTTTAGGGGCATTTGTTTTATTTTAACACAATTTGTAAGATAAATCCGAAATTCTAAGCACGAAAATTAAATTAAGCACGAAATCCGAAATTCGAAATCCGAAACAAATTAAAAAAATGAAGCCAAACTCAAAATTCCAAACAAGAAAAGATTCAAAGATTTCTGTTTTGGTCATTGGAATTTTCTTTATTTGGCTTTGTTTGTTTTGGATTTCGGATTTCGTGCTTAGAATTTAACTTAGTGGCGGTATTCCTTAAAAAGTGTTACATTGTAGTATATGAAGTTAAATGATGAGATTAATGATCTGTTGGAAAGGGGTGTTGAAGATGTTTTTATCAGAGAAGATTTGGAGAAAAAACTTCTTAAGGGATCCCCTCTCCGAATAAAACTTGGTTTTGACCCGACTGGTTCTAAAATCCATCTAGGGAGAGCGGCTATTCTCTGGAAACTCCGGAAATTTCAGGATTTGGGGCACACTATTGTTTTTATAATCGGAGATTTTACCGCGATAATCGGCGATCCTTCGGATAAACTTCAAAAAAGGCCGATGCTGACTAAAGAAGTTGTAGAGGAGAATCTTAAAAACTACAAAGAACAGGTGGGGAAAATAATTGATTTGAAGAAATCTGAATTCCATTACAACAGCAAATGGCTTTCCGAGCTCAAATTTGCCGAGATTTGCGCTTTAGCTGAAAGTTTTTCCGTCCAACAAATGCTCAACCGGAGAAATTTTAAGGAAAGATACGAAAATGGGGTGGAAATTTCTTTGCGGGAATTCATGTATCCCCTCATGCAGGGCTATGATTCGGTTGCTATTAAGGCGGATGTGGAAATCGGCGGATTTGACCAACTTTTCAATTTGAAAGCGGGAAGGGTTATTCAAAAACATTACGGACTGCCCGAGCAGGAAGTTCTCACTATTCAAATGCTGGAGGGCGCCGATGGGCGCAAGATGTCCACAAGCTGGGGAAATGTCATAAATATTATAGATGAGCCTTTTGATATGTTTGGAAAGGTGATGTCTCTCCGCGATGAGCTTATCCCTAAATACTTTCTTTTAGCTACGAATGTTTCGGTTGATAGGGTGAAGGAAGTTGAAAAGATTTTGGCAGAAGGGAAAGTAAATCCGCGGGATCTTAAAATTGAGCTGGCTAAAGAGATTGTTTCGCTTTATTACGGGAAGGAAGAGGCTCTAAAAGCGGAAGAAAATTTTGTGGAGACTTTTAAAAAAGGGGGGATTCCGGAAGATTTGAAAGAAGCGGAGGCGGGGATAGGCGAGCTTCTTTCGGCCATCCTTATTTCAAATAAATTAGTTTCTTCAAAAACGGAGTGGAGGAGGCTTGTCGGAGAGGGGGCTGTAGGCGATGCGGAAAATGGAGAAAAAATAACCGATGCGGATTACAAGATAAGCAAAAATCAGGTTTTTAAGATAGGGAAGAGAAGGTTTATTAAGGTAAAAGTGAAAAGTTAAGAATAGCCGGAAAAATGAAATCCCCGCGATTGGCTAGGCCAATCGCGGGGATTTCATTTTTCCGGCTATTCTTCGTATTCATCCGTAACGTTGGTATCCATATCCAGCATTTCCGGATCATCCGGCAACTCTCCGGTTTCAGTCTCCGGATTTTCCGGCTCTTTTGCCGTCTCTTCCTCGTTAATATCTTCGTCGCGAAACTTTTTCTTCATACTTTATTATTTTTTAGAAGTTACGCGCTTTGTTTTAAATCTCCCTTTATAAAGGGAGTGGCTGGTACTCCAGCCGAGGGATTTTAAATATAAAAATCCTCCACCCCGCCCGAATTATGCGGGGTACCCGCCTGCTAACGCCTAAGCGTAGCGATGGCGGGCAGGCCTCCTTTAAGAAAGGAGGACATTAAAACTAAGCTTGTAAGTCCTATATTTATAAATTTGTTTCCTTAGGGAAACATTTAATC
>CAYGHQ010000009.1:0-26973 GCA_964349845.1 uncultured Candidatus Saccharibacteria bacterium | reverse complement strand
ATTTTGCGCGATAACCGGTTTCTATTTGGGTATCATTTTGTATGAGAGAAGACTAATTTTTGACACAGCCCGTTCTTTAGAGTAAAATAGACAAAGAAAAGAACCTCAAACCAAAGGACAAAAATGAACCCGACATCTTCAGATATTTCTCCTTCCGCTACTTTTCCGCATTCAGCCACCGCACAAGAATCCCCTCCTCTATACGTACCAGGGAGTCTTGTAAGAGTCAAAAGAAATATTTCTCCGATCTGGAAATTTGAAGGATGCCAAAAGGTGGCAGATTTCTCAATAATTGAGGAAAGATACCTCCGAGTAGAAACCATATTTTACGATGAAGAATCCAGAAGATTCGTAATAAATATTTCCGGGAAAAACGGGGCATATTTTGCAGACGATTTCGAAAGAGCAGTTTCTAAGTAACATTAGGCCGGGTTTTCGCGAAGCGAAAACCCGGCCCTTATTTTGCTTTTTTTACCTTTTGATATAGTTGAGGACGCGTAAAAATCCAGCCCGGATTTGTCCCTTGACGAATTGATGACGGCCAGAAACCCGCAAGCGGGTTTCCGGCTATTTTTTATACACAGGAAAAAAACAAATGGGCGCCATCGGCTCCGCAGACTCCGCCGATGGCGCCCATTAAAATTTTAAAATTCAAAAGAAAAAAAGCGTAGAAACCAAGCCTCAAATTACCCGAGAGGCTTGGTTTCGGGAACAACCAACCAGACTTTCGCAAGAAAGTCTTTTTTCAACTTTAGCGAGTATTCGCGGGAGGAAACAAAGGGAGAATTTCCAAAATCTGCATTGCGGAGGCGCCATTTTAGTCAATGACCCGAGTTCCGCCTTGCGGGACGAGGGTCTTGACGAAAATGGCGCCGAGCATAGCAAAAAATCCCGCAAATTTTCCCCTAAAGAAAATTTGCGGGATTTTTATGCGCGCAGATTTTGGAAATTCTCCCTTTGTTTCCTCTTCTCCCGCAAATGCGAGCGACGAGATATCCACAGCCCGATAAAAAAATCCCCTCCAAAAAATGCTAAAATAGGAAACGTATTTTTAGCAAGCGCTCCGCAAAAAGCGCGTTCAAATAATGAAAGGTTCTCCGGAACCAAAAACAAAACGGGAAGCCAATTTCCCCCTTGGCGTTGTTTTGTGCAACGACAGGGTGTTTATGCTTTACAAAAATTCCTCCAAGGGGGGCAAGGAGGAAGTTTTTCTTATGGCCAGCAAAACCGGCACAAGATTTGTTCCCCCCAAAACAAAAAAGAAAGTGGCAATTGCCTATCCCGACAGAACTCGCGAGGATGTTTCTTTGTGCGACAGTTTCCGCATCTCCAAATCAAACGAGGGGTTCTTTATGACGTATCGGAAAAATTTTTCCGGAAAAGTCCATCTTATGGGCGCCTTATCGGAAGATCTCCTGTCTTGGAAAATAACGGGAAAAATATCCGATATTTCTGAAACGGGCATGCTCGTGCCGGATTACCGGCACGAAGGCGCTGAAACCCTTTATTTCGGCGATATGTTTCTTAAGGCCGCTTTTTCAAAAACGCTCCAAACTTGGCACGTCTCAAGCGAAGTTCTTCTTTCTCCGAGAGGAAATTATTTTGATTTTTCCCCAATAAAAATTCTAGGGGTCGGATCCAACCCGCGAGGAATTCTTGTCCTTTACGACGCCTCCAATTCCAAAGATCAAAAAGAGCGCCTTTCGGTCGGCGGAGCGTTGTTTTCCCTTTCCGCCCCGAACAAGTGCGTCTGGAGAAGCGAGGCTCCCCTTTTTGACCAAATTCTTGTTGAAAAAGGCGAAAATCTCCACACTATCGGGGCGGTTTTCTTTGATAAAAAAATAAACATCTACTGGTTTTCCGAAAAAAGAGGAATTCTAACCGTCTCCATCCCCCATCCCTTTCCAGCCGAAGAAGAAATTCCAAAAAGCGCCGCCCGCCTCAATAAGTTTGAAAAAAATCCAATCCTTTCCCCGCACCCCGGCCACGACTGGGCGTCCGACAGCACGTTCAATCCTACCGCTTTTTACGACGGCAAAAAAATTCACATTCTTTACCGAGCCATGGGAGACAAAGGGATTTCCACTTTCGGTTACGCCTCTTCTCTTGACGGGTTTACAATTAATGAAAGAGATGATAAGCCCGCCTACATTCCGCGGGAGAAATTTGAAGGGGCTTTTGATCCGTTTCCTTTTGATGCCAAAGAAGAGGTTGATTGGGGGCAATTCAGCGCTTCGGGAGGCGGATGGGGCGGATGCGAAGACCCTCGCCTCACCAAAATCGGCGACACGGTTTATCTTGTTTATGTCGCTTTCAACGGATATCCGGAAACAAACATCGCCTTTAGCTCAATCCCTTACAAGGATTTTCTGGAGCACAGATGGTCAAAATGGACAAAACCGGTTCTCATAACTTCCCTTGACCCCGATCACAAAAATCCCAACACTCTCAAGAATTTCTTCCAAGACAAGCCGTGGTACAAGCCTCAGTTTGGCATTGGACACAAAAATCCGGCAATCCTCCCGGAGAAGATAAACAGAAAGTACGTCATCTTCCACCGCATTTGGCCGAATATTGTTTTTGATTACGTGGACGAGCTTAAATTTGACGGCAAAACATTCCTCAGGGGAGATCATAGCATCCCCGTCCGGCCGAATATGTGGGACAGCCACAAGATAAGTTGCGGAGCCGCTCCCATGAAGACACCCCTAGGCTGGCTCCTTATCTATAACGCCGTCGGGAGAAAAGATATGAGCCGGTATAAAATCGGAGCAATGCTTTTGGACCTTAAAAATCCCGAGAAAGTTTTACACAGAAGCAATTCTCCCATCCTTGAGCCCCGCGAGCATTACGAAAATTACGGCAACAAATTCGGAGTGGTTTTCGCCGGAGGCGCCGTTATAAAAGACGGACAGCTTATCGTGTATTACGGCGGATCGGACAAAGTAGTCTGCGCCGCCACATCGCCCTTGGATAAATTCCTAGATAATCTTAAGAAAGATAAAATTAAAAGCCCGAAGTTAACAAGAGTAGCGTAAATAAATCCGAAGCACGAAATCCAAAATCCGAAACAAAACCCGTCCGCCCTTGCGGATCCGCGCAGGCGGAAAAATGGGGAAAATCCAAAATTCTAAACAAGAAAATAAAAAATTCCCATTTAGATATTTGAATTTAGAATTTGGCTTCGTTTGTTTCGGATTTCGTGCTTCGAATTTCGGATTTAAATTACTAGTCTATGTAACGTAATCAATAAAACCTAAATAATTTTCCCATGTTCACCATTAAAAGATCTCCCCACAACCCGCTTATATCTCCCAATAAAGATTTGCCGTGGCAAGCCATTGCCACATTCAACGGCTCGCCGGTGCTCCTTGGCGAAAAAATCGCTTGTCTTTATCGCGCTCTTTCCTTGCCGGTAGGCTTGGAGGATGGAGCCCCTTCCATATCAACGATCGGAAAAGCCATAAGCTCTAGCGGGGAAAATTTTGGCGATCACGAAAAATTTATTTTTCCGGAAAAAGACTTTGAAAAGTTCGGTTGCGAAGACCCGAGAGTAATCTTTTTTGAAGGAAAATATTATATTTTCTATACGGCTATTTCGGAATATCCATTTAAGCCGGAAGGAATCAAAGTAGCCGTAGCCACAAGCAAAGATTTGGAAAAGATAGATGAAAAACATCTTGTCACTTTTTTTAACGCCAAGGCCATGGTTCTCTTTCCCAAACGAATAAATGGAAAGATTTTCGGCATGCTTACGGTGCACAGCGATCTTCCTCCGGCCCAAATTTCCCTTATCTCCTTTGAAAAAGAGAGCGATATCTGGTCGCCCGAATACTGGGGCAAGTGGTATTTGGAATTCAATAAGCATGCCCTTGATCTCAAAAGAAAAAACACGGATCACATTGAAATCGGCGCTCCGCCCTTAGAAACCCCCCATGGCTGGCTTTTAATTTATTCCCACATCCAAAACTATTTTTCCGCGGAAAAAGTTTTTGGCATTGAAGCCGTTCTTTTAGACCTTAAAGACCCGCGAAAAATCATCGGCCGGACGGAATATCCCATGCTCGTGCCGGAGGAAATTTACGAGAAATACGGGATCGTGCCGAATATCACTTTCCCTTCGGGGGCGTTTATAAAGGGCAAGAAACTGCATATTTATTACGGAGGAGCGGATACGGTAACCTGCGAAGCCACAGTTGATCTGGAAGATCTCCTAGAAGCAATGAGAAACAAGCCCAAGAAAAAATATGTGGCAAGATATTCGGGAAACCCTATCATCTCCCCGCGAAAAGAAAACGTATGGGAAAACATCGCCACTTTCAATCCGGGAGCAATTGATCTTGATGGGAAAGTCCGACTCCTTTACCGCGCCATGGGAAAAGACGCTACTTCAGTCATGGGCTATGCCGAAAGCAAAGACGGCAAAAAAATAGATTTGCGTCTGCCGGAGCCGGTTTATGTCCCACGGGAAGATTTTGAAAAAAAAGGAAGGCCGGGAAATTCCGGCTGTGAAGATGCCCGCCTAGTTAAGATAGGAAAAGATATTTACATGTTTTATACGGCCTATGACAATCTTGAACCGCCTAAAGTAGCCGTAACCTCCATAAAGGAAAAAGATTTTCTGGCCAAAAAGTGGAAATGGACAAAGCCCATTGTTATGACCCCGAAAGGAATTGACGATAAAGATACCTGTTTGTTCCCCGAAAAAGTCGGAGACAAGTACATGGTTTTCCACCGCGTTTCTCATCATATTTGCGCCGATTTCATAAATTCCCTGAACTTTGAGAAAGAAAAAGTTACCAAATGCATTCAGATAATCGGCCCCCGTCCGGGAATGTGGGATTCCAAAAAAGTGGGAATCTCTTCCCCCCCATTTAAAACAGAAAAGGGCTGGGTTTTGCTCTATCACGGCATTTCCGAAGAAGGGGTTTACAATGTCGGAGCCGCTCTTTTGGACAAAGACGACCCGACAAGAGTAATTGCCCGAACCGGATCCCCCATCATAAAGCCGGAAGAAAGGTATGAAAAAGAAGGAATCGTTCCGGAAGTGGTTTTCCCGTGCGGGACAGTTATCCGCAAAGGCACGCTTTTTATCTACTATGGCGGAGCGGATCAGGTGGTTGGAGTGGCAACGATGAAATTGGAAGATCTTCTCAAAATGCTGACATAAATAAAATACTAAAGAATATTGGGAGAGAAAATAAGAACCAAAAAAACGTTAACCCTGTTAAGACGAGGTTAACGTTTTTTTTTATCAAAAGTCTTTAAAAAATTATTTTATTGGATTCCAAACTGATTCGTCAGGCTTTTTCCCGGTTACCATTTCTATGGAAGAAAAAATAAATTCTTCTTCACTTTGACCAACGGTTTTAATCACCTGTTGAACGGCAATATTAGCTATTGTTAAAAGTGAAGTAAGATCTATCTTCCACATATCATTTTCTTTATAAAAATGAAGGTACAGAGTTGAGTTTTTCTTATTTATTACCAACTCACCTTTAGCAAAATTTCCAGAATTTATAATAGTTCCAATTGAATTATTCGCTACTCCATTTTTACCTACCATCCCTTTATTCACAAAATAGACAAAAAAAGTTTTGGCATCAAATGACTGTATTTCTTGTCTGCTTGCCATCTGTCTAATAAGTAGCACAGAGAGCCTATCTGAAATTGATAAAGAATTAACCTTTTCTTTATTATCATTTTTCACAGACTCTAAAATGTTTCCGTAATATTTAAGCGTTCTACTATCAACATACTTAACCGCCTCTTCTCCCTGATCGTTTAATATCGCTGTTTTATATTTTTCGAAAGTTTCTCGTATAAGAACATCTTCGGGTGAGGATGTTTTTTTGTAAAAACTAAGAGCAAGAATACCTAGAAAAACCATTACTGCAAAAATTAAAATTTTTTTCATGTTTCGCATGATGCTACAAAAACTGTAAGATTTCAAACCAAGACTATTTTTATTTTCCAATTTTTGATAAACCCGGTTCTTAAAACCTCTCAAAAAATCTTCTGAAAATTAGACAACATTTTCAACAATCATGTACCCATTTTCTTACGATCGTAAGTTATTGGCGAGAATCGTAAAATAACCTTAATTCAAGCTGTTTTTTGGATTGTCATTTGAAAAACGCTTGACAAAAATAATGGTTCGTATATAATAGAAAATAGATTCCAGCTTTGAATGTACGCTTTTGTCGGCGCAAAAAGCATGGAAAAAACAAGTATTCTGGAGGTAGAGGTGAAAAAAGTAGTTGTTATCACAAGATCAGGGACGGTTTATTATGGGGAAATTAATACCCCAAACCAAGAAGAGCTCACTAATAATGTTTCCGATCTTGAAGGAATTTTAATAAGGGTGTCTGCCGTAAGAATGTTCGGACGGTGTTTGCCCGATTTCATCGGACAATTATGTACGAAACAATTATGGATCAAAAGAAAGGAAATAGAATCTTACTATTTCCAATAAAAGCTTAACAAAACCCCTCTTTTCTTACTGCATACAGTAAGAAAAGAGGGGTTTTTCTTTTCTATAAATTTTCATTCTTAGAATTTTCGCATTCTTATGCTAATTTTCTTCCCCAGTATTTTAGTATTTTTAGTATCCTAATATTATCTTCTCTATTTTCCCAATAAGCTCATTTATTGAATTTTGTGTTTTTCCGCTTCCTTCAATCCTTACCAATTCTTCCGTTCTGGAGTGGCGGATGTTTATCCAAGCCTGCCCGCCATTGCTTCGCCCGCCTGCCGAGGCTGTGCTCTGGCACTGGCGGGCAGGCAGAGGCGATAGCAGGCGGGCTTCGCCTACATTCAAAGTTATTCCGTCTCTTTTTTCTATTTTGGCCATATCGCCAAATTCGGCGATAATTTTTTTCTCAATTTCTTCTTCGGGAGGAAGAGAAATCTTAAGATTTTTCACTTCTGAAAAAATTTTTGGCAGGGAATTTTTAAATTCGGACGCGGTTTTTTCCGTTTTTGAAAAAGCATTCAAAAGTTTAACGGACGCCAAAACTCCGCTATCCATCCCGAAAAAATCTTTGAAATAAAAATGTCCCGAGTGTTCCCCTCCGGCCCCGGCATCCAATCCCCTCATCTCTTCCTTCATAAAAAGATGTCCGATCCGCGCTGGTTTTAACTCTTCCTTGTTAAATAATCCGGTATTTATCAAATCATTATAAAGAATTTCACTCGCAACGTAAGGAGATTTTTCTTCTCTAAAAAGAAGCGTGGCAGTGGCATAAGGAGGAAACGGATCGCCTTTTTCATCCACAAAAATGGATCGGTCTCCATCTCCGTCAAACACAACTCCAAAGTCCGCTTTTTCCGCAAGAACTTTTTCTCTTAACCCTTTTGTCGCTTCTTTATCCAAAGGATTCGGCCCGTGAGCCGGGAAATTTCCGTCAATTTCTCTATTTATGAAAAAAGCCGTAACATTCTCCATCTCCTGAAACACTTCCTCCGCCACCATCCCCGCCGGCGAGTTTGACGCGTCAAAAACGACTCGCATAGGCCGCGAAATCTTAATAAAACCCTTTAAAAAATTGGCGTAATCAGATAAATATATACTCATATTTAAATCCGAAATCCGAAGCACGAAATTCGAAACAAACGAAGCCAAATAAAGAAAATTCAAAATCCTAAACGAAGTTTTCCGGTTTTGAATTTTGGATTTTCCCCATTTTTCCGCCTGCGCGGATCCGCAAGGGCGGACGGGCTTTGTTTCGGATTTCGGATTTCGAATTTCGTGCTTATTTTATTCAACTTAAGTCTTGAATAAATTTCCTATCTTTTCTCCCGAAATCAGTTTCCCCTCTCCTCCCATTACAATAAGTCCGTTCTCATCTTTGGGATTGTGCGATGCGGTAACCATAATCCCGCCGGAAACAGAATATTTTTTACATAAAAAATAAAACATAGGGGTAGTGCCGAGTCCGGCGAATTCAATTTTAAAATTCTTGCCGTTTTTTAGAGCAGACTCTTTGAGTCCGTCACAAAGGGATTTGGCGAGCGAAGGCGAGCTTGTTCTTCCATCGTGGCAAATAACAATTTCCCCGTCCGCGAAAAAACCGGCGAAAAATTCGCCCAGTTGCTTGAAAAACTCCTCGTTTATCTCCTCCGGATATTTTCCCCTGATATCCGAGCCTCTAAAAACAGATTGCGACATAGATAAATTATAATACGGATCCAAAGATCCCACACGGATGACGTGAATAAAGATTTAAATATAGATAAACATTACGGAAGATATTTTTGTTTGTTTACCACATGCTCGTCAAAAGTTTTGGCGTAATGCATTTCTCCGTCCTTATCGGAGAGATAAAAATAGTAGGAAGTTTTGACTGGAGTTACCGCCGAACGAATGGAGTCAAGCCCGGGATTTGAGATCGGACCTTCGGGCAAGCCTTTGTAAAGATAAGTATTGTATGGCGAATCAAAAGCCAAATCATCCATAGTGAGATCAAAAGTATTTTTCCCCATAAAATACTGGAATGGCGCGTCCACTTGGAGGGGTATGCCGACAGAAAGACGCTTCCAGAGAATTCCGGAAATAACTCTTCTTGTTTCGGTAGTTCTCGCCTCTTCCTCCAAAATGGAAGCCATGATAATCACATCCTTAAGAGGTTTGCCGAAACTTTGTATTTCCTTGTCCAAACCGGCAATTTTTTGCCTAAAATTATCCTCCATAACCTTGACAATATCGGCAGTTTTGGCGTCGGAAAGAAAAAAATATGTATCCGGAAAAAGATACCCTTCCTTGTCTTTAGTTAATTTTAAAAAAGTTTTTTTGTCAAAAAACGCCAGATTATCTTCAAAAATTTCAGCCATTTCATCAATTGTCATTCCTTCGGGAATAGTGATTTTCTCCGAGGGAAGGCTGTATTCCCCGCGAGAGAGAGCGTAGGCAATGCCAAAAAGATTCCGGCTGTCTTTAAAGTAATAATTTCCCGCTATTATCCCCTTCTCCCCGCCAAAAACCTTCGTTATAACTTTAAGCCAAAAAGCCGATTGAATGATATTTTTTTTCTCCAATTCCTCCGCGATTTCCCCAAGCGACCAGCCTTCTTTTACGGAAAAGTACGTTTTTTTCGGAAAATCCAAAGGCGGACGGATGGTAAATCCGTAAAGAGCCAGAAAAATTAACGTTCCGAAAGCAAAAAAAATAGCCCGTTTGTATTTGGGAAAAGACTGGCGGCCGTAAGTGTTGTAGAAGTAATTGTCTTCCATTTTTGAAAAATTCTAAATCCGAAGCACGAAATCCGAAACAAAGCCCGAAAATGGGAAAAAATCCAAAATCCCGAAAACCAAGAATAATTCCCGTTTAGATATTTGAATTTTCGGGGTTTGACTTCATTTGTTTCGAATTTAGAATTTCGTACTTCGGATTTTTAACACAATAATATCAAGTAATTAAACAAAGTTTCAGAGAGTAATAATTTATCTGAAAATCTATATGGGAAGGTTGGGCGGAGCTTCCGCTTTCTTTGAGGCTATTCTACCCATCGTGGGAACTCCAGCAACTTGTCCCGGGAAGTGATAAATCGTAGCTAATTCCTCCGTAGTCAAAATGAATGGCTTCTGTCCTCCTAAATTCTTGTAAGGAGGCCAGAAAAAAGAGCGTTTGCGGTATGCGTCAAGAAGCCTCCTCTCGCGCCCGCTTCGGCGAACGCGCATAAAATCTTCCCAAGGATAGTCAAAATCTGTGAACCAGCCCAATTTAAATCCATTTAAATCATTTGAGCTATACTGACGCACACTTCCGATAAGTCCCGTAATGCCTATCGGATTAAAACTGTCTTTCTCGGCAATGTAAATTCCGCGCATCATCGTATCAAACCCCCACTTTCCGATACTTCGCTCAATAGCGCTTATGGCGTCCTGTTGCGCTTTAGTGAGGTGAACAATCGGAAATTTGAACTCTCCCTCTCCTTTCATTTCCGTGGCATCTTCCCTGATCTTTTTGATAATTTTCTGCGCCTCATCTTTCCAGTCCGGCTTTGGCAATTTGGCGTCATCCACAATTGTCGTCTTGCGGTGAGCCTGAATCAAAATTTGAATCCAAACATGCTCTCCCTTTCTCATGGATCCCAAATATTCAAGAACAGCCGAAAGAGGATCTATTTTATATTCTTCCTTAGGGTCTTTATCCAGTCCGTAATCCACGTAAGTTTTTATGGGGTACGGATCTTCTTTGGTCAATTTAAACTGAGTGCCCCATATTGGGAGATTCTCCGGATCATGGTAAAGCCACGAGGTATAATCCTCCGCTTCATAAATCTCCACAGTTGGGTATTGGGCGTAAATCTGCGCCTCAATTAGATTTTTGAATTTTTTGTGAGCCCAGATAAAAAAACGAATCTGGCCTTCGGTTGAAACCAGTTCCAGAGAAAACCAGGCGCGAACTTTGCCATTCCAAAAAGTATCAATATAGTGGGAAGCTCCCGTCTGATAAAGAGACATAAGGAAAACTTCCATCGCCAGAGGCGATTTGGAAATTTCTTTGGGAAGCTTTATTTCAAGAAGAACGGATCCCTGCTTTCTGATGAAATGCGCCCGGACATAACCAAGCCATACATGATAGAAAATATAAAAAAGAAGAAGAGGAAGCCAAAGAGGCATGAAGACGAAAATATAGTGAATGGCGGAGGCATAGACTTCCCGAGGAACAAACTGGGTAAGGATGTAAGTTTCTAACATGACAGTATTATAGAACAGCCACTAGGGTTTAGCCAATAGCCACTAGGGGAAAACAAAAAGCGGAATTTCACGAAGTGAAATTCCGCTTTTTGTTTTTGTCTTTACCCTAGTCCCTATTGGCTAGTGCCTAGTGGCTACTTCGCAGCTGCCACATATTTCCCTTCCTCGTTCTTTTTGAAGAATTTCTGATTTTGAAGATTTACCACAATAGTATTCTCTTTGACATATCTTTCTTTCAAAACCTTTTCCACGATTTCTTTGAGAGAAAGAGGGCCGTGCTTTTCAATAATTTTTCGGATAACATCCTTTACCACTCCGGACATGTATCCCCATTCGGCCAAAGCGTAAAGCCCCCGGCCGACAAGAACAAATCGCGGATCGCGGATAAGCTCGTTATGAGTTGTCGCCACATGAGCTTTCTTTCCAAAAAGCTTTTCGATATTCTTAGCAACTTCGCGGAAATGAATCGGAGACCCATGCTTTCTGATGACAAGAAAAGCGTAATCTCTCATTCCTTTTGCCCGAATGTTGGGAGAGGAAACAAGCCCCCATTCGCCCAAAGCGTTTTTGCCGATAGTTTTGGAAAGAGAGAGCCAGCGTTTTACCACTTCCTGATCCTTCTTGTAATCTTCGTCAATTTCTTCAACCTGATTCAGGAATGAAGCGATAATATCAAGCTCGGAAACAAGGTCGTTGTTGGATAGATTTTTGTAGAGCTTGCGGAGAGCGTCATGAACCTTTCTAGCCAAATCGTCGGAAATGTGCCAGCGGTGCTTGAAATGCTCATCCTCTTTTTCTTTCTTGAAGATGTCGCCCAAAACAAGCATTAGATGGATATGGTTCTGGGTACTTTTGTCTTTAGATAGGTGGCTGAGAAGATCTTCTTCGGAAACAATTCCGCCGAGCTTCTTCATAACGCGTTCAAGGTCGCTAAATGCCTCTTTTTCCTTGCCGAAAACATCGGATTTTTTAATGCTGTTCAAAGCATAGTTTTCCACCTGCCTTACTCTTTCGCGGGTAATTCCGTATCTTTTTCCAATAGCCTCAAGAGTCATTTTCTTGGTCTCTTTTCCGAGACCATATCGGCTTTCTATAACATCCCGAGCCCTTTCCGGTAAAACTGCCAGGAGTTTCTTCACAACTTGCTTCGGCTTGAATTTTAGCGTCTCCATATTTTTTAATTTTTGCCCCGTTTAGGGGCGATTAATAAATAATTTTTAATTAACAAAACCTATTTCACAAATTTTATATTTTATGTCTATAAAACTAACAAGTAGAATACCACATTTAAATTCTTATGCAAAGTGATTTAACTCTACTCCTAATTATACTATATTTGTCAAGAGGTTGGCTTATTTCTTTGCAAAGAAGACAGAGAAAAGCAGAAAGACGGCCAAAAATGCATTAGACTTATTTTAAACGATCGTTTAAAATAAGTCTAATGCATTTTTGGCCGAATAAGAACTTTTTTACTGCTCCAAAATAGCTGGCAGAAACCCTTAAGGGTTTCTGCCAGCTATTTTCTCTCCTATCCGCGTCCGTTCATCTTCATATTACAAAACTCACCAATTTGTCTTTTATGTATATTGTTTTCTTAATCTCTTTCCCATCTATCCACTTCTTGGCGTTCGGAGAATTTAACGCCTGCTTTTTGGCATCTTCCTCTCCTATTCCCCTTTCCGCGCTGAAGCTATCTCGGACTTTTCCGTTCACCTGAACCATAATTCTGATTGTATCGCTTTGAAGTTTGGACACGTCATATTCCGGCCATGGCTCTAAATGAATGCTTTTCTTGTAGCCAAGTTGATTCCAAAGCTCTTCTGTTATGTGCGGAGCAAAGGGGGCGAGGATCCGCAAAAATTTTTCATAAAATTTTTGCGGAATTTCTTCCTCTTTTTCAAACGCATTGGCCAGAATCATCATCTGGGAAACCGCGGTGTTAAATCGCATTCCCTCAATATCCTCCCCCACCTTCTTAATTGTTTGGTTCAGCAAAATCTCCAATTTTGGATTTTGTTCCTCGTTTTGAATTTGGGATTTAGAATTTTCGGGCTTTGTTTCGGATTTCGGATTTCGGATTTGGAATTTTTCCTTGAGTCTCCAGACCTTCTCAAGGAACCTTCTCGTCCCCGCCACCCCATCCAAACTCCAAGCAATCGTCTGATCAAACGGTCCCATAAACATTTCATAAACGCGCAAAGAATCCGCCCCGACTTTTTCCACGATATCGTCCGGGTTTATGACATTGCCGAATCTTTTTGACATTTTCCGCCCATCAGACCCCATAATAAGTCCGACACTCTGAAGTTTCCTGAATGGCTCAATCGTCCCTACTGCCCCTATGTCGTAAAGAAATTTATGCCAAAAACGCGCGTAAATAAGATGCCTTGTCGCGTGTTCCGCTCCCCCCACATAAAAGTCCACCGGCGACCAATATTTTTCCTTTTTTGGATCAACCAGCTTTTTATTATTTTTCGGATCTTCGTATCGGAGATAATACCAGGAAGACCCTGCCCACTGGGGCATTGTATTCGTTTCTCTTTTGGCTTTCCCTTTGCACTTCGGACATTTTACATTTACCCATTTCGCGATTGAAGCCAGTGGCGATTCCCCCGTTCCCGTCGGCTCATAATTTTTGACCTTAGGCAGTTTTACAGGCAAATCTTTTTCCGGAACAGACACCCAGCCAGAGTTTAGGTTATAGGGATTAGGGTCTAGGGAAGAAGAATCCTCCACTCGTTTTTTACAATTCTCGCAAAAAACGAGTGGAATCGGCTCGCCCCAATATCTCTGTCTTGAAAAAACCCAATCCCGCAATTTGTATTTTGTTACCATTCTTCCTCCTACTTCCTCCGTAATCTTTTTTACCGCTTCCTCCGACTTCATTCCGTCAAATTTTCCGGAGTTAACTAAGATTCCAGAATCTACAAAAACTTCGGCTTCCCCCTTTAGTCTTTTCCAAAAAATAGGACTGAAAGGTCTTGTTTCAAAAAATTCCTTTAAATTATCCTCCGTAAGCCAAATAGAGTCATGGAGATTTTTCTCTCGTTCTGATATCTCCTCTTTTTCGCCGTTTTTAAGTTCAAAATAAACCGGATGAAGTTCCGCAATGCGGTTTTGCTGAGAATTTGTTGAATAAAACCTAAAATATATCGGGGTTCCCAATTTTTTTATAAATTTGGCATTTCGATAACCAGTTTCTTCTAGAATTTCTCTTCCTCCGGCCTCTGCTAAGTTTTCTCCTTCGTCAATCCCTCCTGCAACAGCAACGACTGCCCCCCGTCCAGCATCGGAATCTTCCTTCTTTCTAAGAAAAAGATATTTTTCTTCTGACCAGTGCTTTATAAAACACGCTACCGTTGGACGAAGAACTTCCGGTTCATTTTTTCTCCATGCACCTTTATCCCCCTCCCAAACAAATATCGGCGCGACTACATTTTTTATCGGCAAATTGTATTTTTTGGCAAAAGCGAAATCTCTTTCGTCATGCGCGGGCACAGCCATGACAGCTCCCGTGCCGTAATCTCCCAAAACATAATCAGCCACAAATACCGGCACCTCTTCTCCGTTTGCCGGATTGATAGCTTTTATTCCTTTTATCTCAACGCCAGTTTTAGCTTGCACCGAGCCTGTCGAGGTGTCTTTATCCTCGGCGGTTCTTTCAATTTCCGTTTTTTGCTTGGATTTTTTTATATATTGATCAACTTCGTTCCAATTAGAGATTAAAGATTTAAGGTTAAAGATTAAAGAGTGTTCGGGGGCAAGAACCACGTAAGTTACCCCGAAAAACGTATCGGCACGCGTGGTGAATACTTCAAGGGCTTCCCCCCTTTCCCCCTCAGTCGAGGGGGAATTGAAGGGGGAGGTGTTAATCTTCAACTCCCCTCCGCCTCGCAAAGCCTCGGCACCTCCCCTCGTCTGAGGGGAGGAGGCCGCCACTTTGAATTTTATAAGCGCCCCTTCGCTCCGGCCAATCCAATTTCTCTGCGCTTCCTTAATATTCTCCGGCCACTCCAAAAGAGGCTTCGGAAAGCCTTTTTTCGGATCCTTAATTCTTTCCAGCCAAACGAGAAGTTCCGAGTTCACCATTTTCCCCGGCACGAAATCTTTTTCATCCACCCAAAGAATTTCATCATCTTTATCTTCCCCGTCAGCGATAGGTACCCGCTTATCGCTTTTAAGCTCAAAATAAACCCCTTGCGCGACAGCAATACGATTTTCTCCCTTATGTTTCGTGTAATAGTGTCCTTCGGTCTGTCCTCCAAGAAGCCTTTTGAATTCAATATCAACATAGCCCGTTTCTTCCCGGACTTCGCGGATAGCGGTTTCCACTGCGCTTTCCCCTTCCTCTATCCCGCCGATAATGACCGTGTCCCATCCGTGTTTCTTGTTCCGAATGATAAGGTATTTTTTCGTTTTGGGGTCAAAAACAATAGCGTGAGCCACATATCTTTTCACTAAAGGCTTCCCCGGCTGGTGCGGATTTGTCTCGTCAACAATTTTCGGCATAACATAATCTTCTGCATCCAGATCTTTCAAAAGCCTGTCCGCGTAATCGGTAATTTTAAGAACCCATTGCCTCATCGGTTTTTTTTCAATGGCGGTTCCACATCTTTCGCATTTTCCATCCTCAACATCTTCATTCGCCAATCCTGTTTTGCACGAAGGACACCAATTTATCGGCTCGTAAGACTGATAAGCCAGCCCCTTTTTAAACATTTGGAGGAATATCCACTGAGTCCATTTGTAATATTTCGGGTCGGTAGTGTTGATTTCCCGCGACCAGTCATAATCAAGCCCCAAAATCTCAAGCTGTTTTTTATATCGGGCGACATTTTTTTTAACGGCAATTTCCGGATTAGTTTTTGTTTTGATGGCGTAGTTTTCCGCTGGAAGTCCGAATGCGTCAAAACCCATCGGGTGAAGCACCGACTTGCCGTTCATTCTCTGGAATCGGGAAATTACATCCGTGGCAATGTATCCTTTCGGGTGTCCCACGTGAAGCCCTTCCCCCGAAGGATAAGGAAACATGTCCAGCACATAATATTTGGAAGACGCGAAATCCTTAGTCTTATATATTTTCTTTTTCTCCCAAATTTTCTGCCATTTGGATTCTATTTTTTTGTGATCGTAGTCTTTCATGATATAAAATCTCTCCATCTCCCCTGCCCGAGGGGAGATGTCGGTACTCCGACAGAGGGGTGGGAGAAAGCTACCACTGACGCACTGCTCTCACCACCCCGCTCGGAAGACCTCGTGCCCCTCCTCGGGCAGGAGGGGAGAAAACCATTACTTAATTTATCTTGCGGGAATCTCGCGGATCATATTCGGCTTAACCGGATACAATTCCGGATCTATCGTCCTATCAAAACAGGTTTGGCCGGCTCCATGCTTCCAGTTTTCCAGTTCATATCCATAAGGTTTTGAAATCCCTCCATTTCTTTCTTCCGAAGCGCGACTGAAATCGGCGCACAGCTTGAATGTCCGAAGGCCTGTTCTTTCGTAAATGTATTGCGTTTTTTTGTCCGGGTCAACAGGAGAAACATAGCCGGAAATAGAATCATTGAGCTCGGAAAGCGCCACGGGGAGTGTCCCTTTTTGTTGCCAGTAATTGGTGATCTGCCATTGAATATTCTGCAAATCCTGCACTCTCTGTTCGTCAAAACGCATAAGCCTTGCCGTAGTCGGAGACCCTATAACCACAAACCCGCCAATAATAGTGGCAAGAACAACACCCCCCGCAATCCATGCAAAAATTCCGCGAGATCCGTTTTCACCGCCCTTCCGCAAGTCGTAAATATAGTAGCCAAAAATCACCCCCGCGACAGCAAGAACGGCAACAACCTTAAGAACAAACCTCGTTGTGATTTCCCCGCCAAGAAAAGTGTTTATGAGAGTGATTAGGTCAATAATAATAGCGATACCGGCTAGAAAAAGCGTAAGATATGTCAGCCACTTCCTGATTGGAAGATTTCTTTTTTCCGGATTGGCGGAAAAATCCCTGCCAAAATACCAGGAAATCAAAAGATAAATTGGAAAGATAACCACAAGAACGGCGATAGACCAGCGAATGCTTGCCGAGTAGACACCTACCGAATAGTAATAGTCTTGCAAAGCGTCTGGCCAAACTCTGTTTATTATTTCAAACAAAAGATTTAGAAGAGAAATGGTGGAAGCGTAAAGCGCGACCATTACTCCAAGATTCAAAAAGAAATCTTTGGGGGACATGCGCGGACGAGAATCAATGTTGTTATCCATATATTATAAGTTAATAGATTAAAGATTTAAGTTATAAGGAAAAAGTCGTTTTCTTACTTTAATCTTATAACTTTAATCTGTTTTTAATAATACAACTTTTCAAAAAAAGGGGCAACAAAAAAGACCCGTTGCGCGTGAGTGCAAAGCGCGCAACGAGTCCCGCGAGCAAGCGGACCTATCTTGGCCGCGCTATCTTCCCTTCCTTCCCTTCGTGTCTAGCGAGAGAAGAATCATTTACCAGGGCTAGTATAAGCCCGAAGAACAAAACAGCGATATAGTACTCCATAGCTTTCGGTATCTTACACCCAAAATAAATTTTGTCCACCACTTGATAGTTACAGAAAGCAAAATTCAAAAACAATCATCTTCCAGCTATAGCTGGAAGATGATTGTTATTGAATTTTGAGATTCAACAATTGTATACTAACCCAGTGCAAAAATTGTAAAATAAAATAACTTCTGATAATATCTATAAGGAAAGGACAGACTATGAAAAGAAAATTAGCCAAAGAAGCTCTGTACAGTTCAGAAAAAGATTTTCAGCAAACGGATGCCTATCGGGAGGCCATGCTTGAAACCACTCCCACTGTAGAGGAAGTTGCCGAAAGAATTAAGCAAGTTGACCCTGACGGTAAAAAAGCATTAGCTCTTTTAAATGAAATCGAGCAGTTAGAATAATTCAAAAAGCTCAAGCCTTCGGCTTGAGCTTTTTTCTTTCCCAACCAAGCGAGCCTTTCAATTTCAGAAAGCCTTGCGGAGTTGCTTAGGAGTTTCAAGCGGGAAGGCCCGACTGGAGGCATTGTTTGACGAGTCTGGCAAGGAGTTATGCCAGGAAGTCGAGCCCTCAAGCTTTGAAACTCCTTGAGCAACGAGCAGAGGAATTTTTCACCAGAAAAATATCCGTGCTTTCTGAAAATGAAAGACTTGCGCCTTTCTATATCTTAAACTCAATCACATCCCCATCTCTTACTATATATTCCTTCCCTTCCGTTCGAACCAAACCTTGCTCGCGAGCTTTGCCGTATGAACCAGCGCCTAAAAGCTTTTCCCATTCAATCACTTCCGCCCGGACAAATTTGTCTTTAAAATCAGTATGAATAGCTGTCCCCGCCATAGGCGCGCTCCACCCCCTTTCAATCGTCCACGCGCGCGTTTCGTCTTCTCCGGTTGTAAAATATGTAATTAAATTCAAAATTTCGTACCCTTTCTTAATAAGGTTGTCTATTCCATCATCTTTGCCTCCGAGTTCAGCGCGAAACTGTTTTTTATCTTCCGGCGAGAGCTCAGATAATTCTTTTTCAATCCCCGCGTCTACGACAACATAACCAGCATGGCTTTTCTCAAAAAATTCCAAAAGTTTTCCCCATCGCTCGTCTTTAAGTTCATCAAGGTTTTTTCCGCCAGCTTTCTTATTCAACACATAAATAATCGGCTTAACTGTAAGCAAATTCAACGCCTTCACTAACGGCTTTTCTTTTTCATCAAAAGCCAAAGTATTCGCCAATTTTCCCTCTTCCAAAACTTTTTTTAATTTCTCCAAGACTCCCGCCTCAAAAACGGCGTTTTTATCTCCCTTCTTCAAATCCTTTCCCAAATTGCCAATTCTTTTCGTCACGGTTTGAAGATCAGCCAAAACCAATTCAAGATTTATCACTTCAATATCGGAAAGCGGATCAATTTTCCCGGCCACATGAATAACATCCCCGCCTTCAAAAATGCGGACAACTTCGGCAATGGCATTTGTCTCGCGGATATTGCTCAAAAATTGATTTCCCAAACCCTCCCCTTCCGAGGCGCCCTTCACCAATCCGGCAATGTCCACAAATTCAATAGCTGCGGGAATTGTTTTAGCCGACCTTGAAAAATCCGAAAGTTTTTGAATTCTTTCGTCTGGCACCGCCACCACCCCCACCGAAGGATCAATGGTGCAAAAAGGATAATTCTCGCACGGCACAGCCTTCCTCGTGAGCGCGTTAAACAACGTGGATTTCCCCACATTCGGCAACCCCACGATTCCGATAGATAAATTCATGATAAAGGCAATGATAATACAAAACCCCAACTTTTAAAAGCCGGGAGATTAGGAAAAAACATTATAGAACATAAAGTTAAATTGAATTGATATTATTAGGACTTACGCGTTTGGCGCGCTTCTTCGTTGCTTTGCTCCGGCAAATCTTGAATAGCGACTTATCCACAGCTTATCCCCATCCAAAAGTAGTATAAAGTAGTATAATGACAAGCAATATTTTAGGAATAGCTTGTCCGCTATTCTTTGGAGTTGTGTCGTGGAACGAAACTCAAAAGAGTTCGCCTATTTAAATTAAGGCGATTATTATCATTATTAATATTCTCTTTTTAGGTTAGTTCTTAAGTAATACTATGCAAGTTAAAAAAAAGTTTTTGTTCTTTTTGCTATTGGCGGTTATTTTTATTTTCGGAGGCGGGGCAACGTACGCTTCAGCGGCTATTTCAGAAAACGCTCCTCCGATGGACGGATTTTTTGAGTACGCCAATTCTTTGGGAGGCGGAGCCATAGTCAAGCTCGCTCAATTCCGCCTGTCTCAAGAATCAGGATCTGACACCTTAAGCCAAGTCGGACTCATTATCCTCGCTTCTTCTACCATAAGCCAGGGAGAAATTTCAAGAATCTCCCTATGGAAAGAGTCCGGAACAAATATGGGCTTTCAGTCCGAACAGGATACTTTTATCGCCGGAGCGGCTACCACCTCTCCTTATTTGGCTGATGACAAACAAATTACTCTCACTCCAACTTCCGCGGTTTCCATAGGAACTTCTCCGACGGAATTTTATATAATTGCTTCAACAACGGCCGTAACTGGAATAACGAACGGACACGGCTTTAGCGTCAAACTGCAAGGGGGATACGCTTCCACCACAGCCGGAGACAGCGTAGGAACAGCTTTTGAGTCTGGCCGGAAAATAGCCTTAAACCAGACCGCTTCTCTCAAAATTAGCGAGGTTAAAGTCGGAGCGACTGGAAATGCCAGCGATGAGTTCGTGGAGATTTACAACACGGGAGAAGCCGATATCAACCTCCTGCAAATGCCCCTTAGCCTCCATTCTTTTTACGCCAACGGAAGCTCTACGCCGGTCGCTTTGACTTATTATTCAAGAGTGATACCCGCTCACGGTTTTTTCCTTATCGGAACAGGCATGGGCTATAACGGATCCGCTCCTCTTGACGCAGTCTTCGCCACATCTTCCATGAACATTCTTATTCCAAATGGAGGCGTTGCCATATCCACTTCCACTTTAGGCGCTTTTGCCACCTCAACGGCTATTGACTATCTTGGCTGGGGAACCCAACCAACAGGCAACTGCAAAGGAGGAACATGCGCTTCGGCATTGACTGATAATGGCGCTTCTTTAGAACGCAAAGCTTTGGAAGCTTCAACTAACACGACAATGTATGCCGGATCCGACGCGACAAAAGGAAACAGCTATGAAAGCAATAACAGTTCAACAAGTTTTGTTTCTCAAACCATAAGCGCTCCGCAAGGAAGCGGGAGTCCCAAGGAGTTCCCTTACGGAGGGGGAATGCAGGACACATCCACTCTCCAAGTTATGGGATCATTTCCGGGAAACAGCATGATCGGCGCTCCGATAGATATTTCTTTCGTCGGATTCGGATTCAATAAGCCAGTGGCCGGCGCCACTATTTCTTCCGCTTCGGCTACTACGACTGTTACTCTCGCCCTTACCGCCGGAGGACCCAATCTTTGCGGAAGCGTTGTTTATAATCCCTTTCCCGGAAATTTTGAGCCTCCGGCAAAATGCGTTGTCTCTTCCTCCCTCGCTCCCAACACTTCCTATACTTTCACTGTAAGTTCTGACGTTTATGATCTTTCCGGAAACGCCCTAGACCAGAACCCTTTCCAAGCCGGATTGCAAGCTTACACGGCCATTTTCACCACCGGAGGATCCAGCCAGACTTTCACCAACATGACTCCCCCATCCGTAGTAGGGACGAATCCTTTCTCGGGAGCCATGAATGTGCCAACCAATCTCAACAAGGTTTCTGTGGAATTCAGCCAGTCAAATATTGATGTTACTACTCTAACCAGCGCCAATGTCTATCTCAGCGGAGGAATAACTCTTTCCAATTTCACTTTCAGCACATCTACCGGAAAAAATACCCTGACAGCGACATTGGGAAGCGCTCTTGCCGCCAACACATCCTACACTCTGACAGTTTCCACCGGAGTAAAAAACATCTCCGGAGTTTATCTGCCTCAAGCATGGACAACAAACTTCACCGCGGGAAGCGGATCAGATTCGTCCGCTCCTCAAATTATGGGAGTCCTCCCTTCCCCCGGAACGACCATTCCAGCCAACACGAATGACTTCATGTTCACTTTTGACGACAACATGGATTCCACAACCATTACATCTTCTTCTGTCGCTCTGTCCATCTCCGGCGTTACCCTGCCTGGAACCGTCAAATACGATTCGGTTGCCAAAGAGGGCCATTTCACCCCTTCAAATATTCTGCCTGTCGGCCAAGCTCTCACGCTTACTCTCACCGGAGCCACAATAAAAAACGCGTCCGATGTCGCTTTGGGAGGAGATGTTACGAGATCGTGGACGGTTGAGGCGGTCAATTCCGACACTACTCCTCCATCCATCCTTTTTGCAAACGGAGACGACTTTAACTTGGCAATTACGTGGAACGAGGGCATTAATCCGACCGATGCCATCAACCTCTCAAATTATACTCTGACAATAGGCGGAACCGCTCAAACCTTGAGCTCTTTTGCCGGAAACCAGATGTCTTACGACGCTTCTCAAAGGACGGTCAAACTTTCCGGAGTGCGTCTTGCCGCGGGGTCTTCTTTTACGATAACCGCTTCAAACATCAAAGATATTTCAGGAAACGCCATGTCCTCCGCAAGCTCGTTCACTGGAACAATCAATTCATTTTCCTCGTCGGGAGGATTCGTGGGTCCCGGATCGTTTCAAGGATCAACTTTCGGAGAAATGAAAGATTTCAGCGCTTCGGGAATAGGCTTCATGCCTCCCGTCAATGTCCGGCCTCACAGCGTCATGGTAAATGCCGTTACCGCCTATGAATTTGAGCTCCCAATCGCTACCCAGATTCCTGCTAATGGAACAATTCTAATCACCTTTCCTTCAAGCGCGGATTTCAATATAGGCGCGATAGGAACTTCCTCGTCAAACAATCCTTTCATCAACACTCAAAATAAAGACATAAACGGTCCCGGGACAGGATTAGTGGGTATAAAAACAATCGCAAAAGATACAACCTCAAAAACAGTTACCCTTACCCTTGACACGGCTACCAGATCGGAAAACAGCGATACTCACGATTTCCTCAAGTTCGCTCTCGTCAACCTTAAAAATCCGTCTATCCCGAAAGGTTTTGACAGCTCCGGATATGCTTTAGACATCAAATCAAAAAATGCGTCTGGAACGCTTCTTGAATCCTTTACGGCCAACCCTATTTACATAACCGGAGGATCTCTAGGGGGCGGAGCCACCACGACTATCAAAGGCACGATTTCCGGAAATGGAGGAGTTTTAGCCGGAGTAACAGTCCATCTTATGTCTCCCCAAACAGGACCGATGGAAGCGACTTCAAGCGCAACCGGAATTTACCAGTTCCAGAATATTCCAATCAACACCCAATTCCTGCAAAATAACTTCGGAGGAGGATCTGAATATTATCTGGCTACCGATCCTTTTATTACGGGAATTTCCGATGCCAACGGAGCGACAACCACCTCTTTCTTCGGCCAGCCGCAACCTACGCCGGTTCAGGCGACGTCCACAAGCATCATTGGAAAAAATTTCTCGCTCACGGCGACAACCGGATCGGCCAATTTCGCGGTAAAAGTTACGGCGAGCGCGGAAGTCTTCGCCTCGGACGAACAAGTTGACATTTTTGCCGGCGGTCCCGGACAATTCATTGTCCAGACAGTTTCCCCGGGAGCCGGAGCGCGGACGGCTTCTACTTTGGCTACTCTGCCTATCCCCGCCGTGAACGGAATGTGGAATATCGGCATGGGCCCCGCCATGCCCAAAGGCGGAGGATTTAACGGTCCTCCCCCTTCCACCAATTGGTCGGCTCCCAAACCGATTATGGTTGTCGTATCGGGGTGCCCTTCCGCCTGCGTTACCGCCGTTGACGGAGCTACGGCTGCATCCTACACATTCGCTATTTCAACCGCAGATAAAACTATTTCGGGAATCTTAAAAGACGGATCGGGAAATACCATCTCGGGAGCCGAAGTCTACGCTTTCTCCCCAATGGGAGGAGTGGGAAACAGATCTCTGACAACGGCTGGGGGGTTATTCTCTATCAAAGTCGGAAGCGGTTCTTACATAGTCGGAGCTTTCAATCCAGGCATGGGAAGATCAAAAGAAGTGACTGCCGTAGTTGACAGTTCAGGAAGCGTTTATTGGGAAGGATCGGGCACAGCCACCCCCGCCGGAACATACGTCCTTAAAATGAGCAAGCCTGCTTACACTATTACCGGAAGAGTGACTGACGGAACAAACGCAGTCGGAAACGCCGGAATTTTCGCATGGAGAACCGACGCTCCGGGCCATATTGACGCTATGTCTGATTCATCAACTGGAAATTATACTCTCTATGTGGATAATGGAACATGGAAAGTGAATGCCGCCATTCCGGGCTTCGGACCCATGTCTGAACAAACAGTTACCGTAAACGGAGCCAACACTTCAAATATTAACTTCGCCCCTTCTTCTTCCCAGTCGTTTAGCATTCTATCTGGAAATCTTTACGAGAGCGCTAACGCAACCTTTGACGCGGGAGAAGGAGTTTCCGGAGCTGTTATCCGCCTATCAGGATCTTCGGGAACAAACGAAACTGTTTCCGGAACAGATGGGGCTTATTCTTTGAGGGTTCCTTCAGGCGCCGGATACTCCATATCGGATATTTTCCATCCGACATACGGAAGAATCGCCCCTCTTAAAAGCGATCTTTCGGCTATTGGAACTCTTAATTTGACAGCTTCAACCACCCAGAATATCCGCATTGCCGCAAAAAGGACAATTACCGTGAATGTTAAAGACGGGAGCGGAAACATGATTATTCTGCCGAAAGTTTTCATTGATCTTTTTGACACGACAACCAAGATGGGAAACCACACCGAAATAACCAACGCTTCCTCCACTACCCTCTTTGTTCCTAATGGAGCTACTCCCGCCATTCGCGCCTTTGTTCAAGGAGTCCCGTCTTCTTTAATCAGCGTCTCTTCCGATGACGCCGGCACGGATGTTACTAACGGAGTCTTAACTGTTGACGGAAATGAAATAATCAAAATCACTGTCGGAGCCGGCTCCGCGGACTTAAGCTCTGTTTCCGGAAAAATTTACTTCACATCAGCCACGGACGGCAACGAGCTTGCGGACGCGTGGGTTCAGTTTATTGACGACGCCAGAGGAATCCATGCCGGCACTCAAGCCACTTCCACCGGAATATATTTTTTGAAGCTCGCCAATGGAACTTACGACGCCATAGTTTCCAAGCCGGGATATGTCGGGACTCCTTCGCAAGTTACCATAACCGAAGCCACAAGTTCTCTTAACTTCATTCTTTCTCCGTCTTCCCTCACTATTACGGGAAACGTAACGGCGGGAGGAGCGGCAGCCAAAAACGCTTTCGTCCGCGCCGAGAAAATCGGAGGGGGGCAAGTTATTGACAAAACAGACCTTTCCGGAAATTACACCCTTCACGTAACAAGCGGAACATGGAGAGTTTACGCCGCCGCCGAAGGCTATGCCGTAGGAGCTTCAGCCTCAAATCCCGTAACGGTTACGGCTTCGCAGTCAGGCATAAACATCGCTCTTTCAACAACTGTCTCTCTTCAGTCAAAATTGGCCACCTCAAACACTTTCACGGACACCGCGGCCAGCTCCTTCTCGGATTCAACTGTCGGGGTAAAAGTGGATCTTGACGGAAGCACTGTAGGAACAGCCGGAAGCTCCGCCTATCTTACCGCTAACGAAACAAGCAACATTCCGGAAACTGCCAGCGTCAATATCATCGGCAACAAAGCAAAAGACATCAATGCCTATTCGGGAGGCTCTCAAGTCAAGAACCTTCAGGCGGGAAAAACAGCCACCGTTGAGCTCTCTTACACAAAAGCTGAATTAACCGCTTCTGGAATCACGGCTACGACAAGCGTAGGCAATCTCAAGGTGGTATCTTACAGCGAAGACAAGCAAGAATGGGAATCTCTTTCTACCTCGCCGACCTATAAAGATGCCGACGGAAACGCAGTCGCTTCGCCGGCTTTGGATCTTTCGGATGTTTCTTCGGTAAGCTTCACCGCCATCGGAACCCACTTCTCGGCTTACGCCCTTTCCGATCCCTCCGGAGTTGAACCTCCGGCCACCCCGACAGGAGTATCAGCTTCCTCCGGAGCGGCGGGAACCGGCCTTATAGCTGTCAATTGGAACGCAATGTCCGGAGCGACGGGTTACTACATCTACCGCGACACATCTCCCACTGGAAGTTTTCCTCTCTTTGTTGACGCCGGAAATGTCATTACCTATAGCAATACCGGTCTCTCCGCCGGCACATACTACTACAAAGTTTCTTCATATAAGTCAGGCGGAGCGACAGAATCGGCGGCTTCATCCGCCGTAAACGCTGTCCTTGCCGCCGCTCCGGCCACCCCTCCTCTTGGAGGAGGAAGTCCGGGAGGAGGCGGAAGCGGGACAACTCTTCCGGCTAACCCGACCACTATCCAGACAGCTACGCCTCAAGGAGGCGCGGTAATCGCTCTTTCGCTCTCCGGCGGAGAAAACGCGAATTTGATCGTGCCGGCCAATCTTCTTTCGTCAGATACGGCGTTTAAAATTATTTCTCTGGGCAAGATGTCAATCGCGCTTCCCGCCGGATACACTCGGGTAGGATCTCTTTACGAGATAAGCGCGACGGCTCCTTCCACCACTTCTTCGGGAGCAATTTACGCTGTTTCGGAATTCTCTTCGCCTCTGCGCCTGCGCCTCAAATATCTTTCTGAAGATTTGCCAAGTGGCGGAAACGAAAGCAAGCTCAAAATATTCTTCAAAGAGAATTCCGGATCGGCATGGCAAGAAATTCCCGGAAGCGCCGTTGATCTCATCAATAAAATCGTAACCGCAAGCGTTTCCAAGATCTACCAATTTGCCGTGGTTTCCACGGAAAAAGAAGGAACGGTATCAGCTTCTTCTCCCGCGATTCCCTCGGTGGCCGGAACGGTAAAATCTTCGCCTGAATCTTCTTTGCCGGGCAAAAGCGCGGGCCATGCCTCCCTAGTTTCCGTCATAGCAAGATCTCTCAAGATAGGAGTATCGGGAGAAGATGTCCGGGCGCTCCAAACGCTTTTGGCGCTGGATCCGGAAGTTTATCCGGATGGAACAATTTCTGGATACTTTGGAAAACTAACGGACAAAGCGGTAAAAGCTTTTCAGAAGAAATATGGAATATCAGCTATCGGAATCGTGGGTCCGGCCACAAGAGCCAAGCTTAAAGAAATATTCGGAGAAAAAGGAATCAGCGAGAAAGCTCCGGCAGTCTCCCCTTCCCCCAAAGCAAAAGCTCTCAAAAAGTCCCTTTCAATTAAAATGAAGGGAGAAGACGTAGAGACTCTCCAAACATTTCTGGCTAAATATCCCGAACTGTATCCGGAAGGCCTTGTGACAGGATATTTCGGAGAGCTCACGAGAAAAGCTGTGATGAAATTCCAAGCCAAGTACGGCTTTGAACAGGTTGGCAATGTCGGCCCCTTGACCCGCGCCAAGATCAACGAGCTTTTGGGAGAATAACAGCCAAAAAATTTTTGAAGGCCCGAAAACTAGAACCAGTCGGAGTGAAAACGGCTTAGCCAAAAGCTCAAATTTCGTAGCGAGGATTGCAGATTTATCCCTAGGATAGCGAGCTCTCATGAGGAAAAATATGCAATCCGCAGCCCGCCCGAGCCGTACCGGCTTCGGTACGGGCGGGCAGAAATTTGA